>NZ_JAGKJL010000045.1:0-73135 GCF_020329495.1 Bradyrhizobium australafricanum
CGAAGGCTTATCCGCCGAAGTCGTCATGGCCGACGCCGCCTATGACGCCGATCACTTGCGCCAAGCCATCGCCGCCAAAGGCGCGCTCGCCGTCATTCCCAACAATCCGTCGCGCGCGCTCAAATACCCTCTCGATAAGCATCTCTATGCCCAGCGTCATCTCGTCGAATGCTGCTTCTCAAAGCTCAAGCAGTTCCGACGCGTCGCAACCCGCTTCGAAAAGACGGCACGGAACTATCGCGCCGTCGTCACTCTCGCTGCCATTGTTCTATGGATGCGCTAATGTCCACACCACCTAAAGCATGATCCGGAAAAGTGCGAAGCGGCTTTCCCTCGCGACAACGCGTTTGCGCGAATCACACACCAAACTAAAGCGCGATGACGATTCGACCCAGCGCGTGTACTCGACGCGACTAATCCGTTGACGTCGTGACCTGACCGCAGGTTCACCCAATGAAAACGGCGGGAGGAACTTTCGGTTCCGCTGCGAGTCATATTTGTGACGCGATGTGGCCTGGACCGCCAAGGGAGAGACCGAGGGAGAGATCATGTCAAAGTCCCGCCTTGGAATGGCTGCGGCCGGCGTTGCAATTGGCGTTCTGGGAGCGCTGCCGAGCGCGGCCGAGGCGGGTTTCCGCCTGCGCGTTGGCGGCCCCGTGAGTGTCGCGCGCTTCGCGATGGCCGGCGTGCTGTCGGTCGCAGGTCTCCGCCACGCACGCATGGCGGCGCGCCACAGCCGCGTCCGCATGGCTGCTCTAAGACCGCAAGATCTTCGCCCCGCCGCCGAGTCGATCGGCCCGAGTGAGCGCGCGCAGCTCACTGCCGTCGCCGCGCTGGCCGGCTGGCAGGGCGGCCGAGCTGCGCAAGGCTGGTGGCAGCACTCCGACGGTTCATACGGCTGGGTCGGTCCGCTCTTCTGGCCGTTTGCCTATAGCGATCTCTATGACTACGCGCTTCTCAATGATGGCAGCGGCTTCTGGGCCTATGGCTACGGCGATCTCTACGCCGCGATCTTCTCGCCTTACGCTGCGAGCGATCTCTCAGCGTTTGCGGCCGAGCGCCCCGCCGGGAGGCGGCATCGCAAAGCGCCCTCGGTGCAGGAATTCTGTAGCGGCGACACCGCCGAGACGACCGGCCTTCCCCTCGAGCGGATCGGCCTGGCGGTCGCGGCGAACGAGGCGCAGCGCGCAGCCTTCGACGAGCTCGCGAGCGCCTGGATTTCCGCCGGCAACACCATCCGCGCTTCCTGTCCAGCACAGACCGCAACCACCGCGCTGGAGCGATTCGCGGCCATGCAGAGCCGCGTCAACGCGATGCTGAGCGCAGTTGCGACCGTTATGCGGCCATTTCAAAAATTCTACGATCTCCTAAGCGATGAACAGAAGGCCCAGCTCAACACGCCCGAACGCGACCGCCGCGCTAACGCTGCGGCCGCGAAGCTGAAGGAGATGCAGGACGCCGCCTGCCAGGCGAGCCGTGAACCGCAAGACGAGCAACAGGCCGAAAAGCAATACCGCCAGCTCGTCGCCCAGCAATGGCCCCTCGACGACATCGTCGCCAGCCTGAAACTGAACGATACGCAACGCGCCGCGCTCGAAGTGGTGCAGGATACCACGATGGGCACCATGGAAGCCTTAAACCCATGCCCGCCAAAGGACGCGCTCACCCCGCCGGCCCGCCTTAAGGCCGCAAAGGCGCGGTTGGAAGCGATGAGAGAGGCGATCATCAGCGTGAACGACGCGGTCGACGATTTCCGTTGGAACCTGAGTGACGAGCAGAAGACGCAGTTCGAGGGGCTCGGTCTGAAGAAGCGGGGGGTGTGATTTTTCCATCCCCAAGCGGCGCTGGTCGGCCAAGGCGATACTTCGCATCCCCTGTCGCATTTGCTAGTCGTCCGCTAAGAAGGGCTGGACATGCGAGCATGCGTTATAGGGGCGGGCTCTAAATAGTTCGGTCGCGCGACCGAGACGCCGTTCAACATGAACTTTGAGGCGCGCACGTAGTCAACTGAACTTCTTTGGATGTTGCTTATTGGCCCAAGGCCGACATACGGCGATGTCGGCCTCAACGTCAGCTTCCGAGATCAAAGCGGACGCGAAGAATTCATGAGTACACGCCCTGATCCCATCGCGCCTTAGCGCGTACTGCGCTCGTCTTGCTGAAGCGGAGGCCGAGCGAGGCGGCGGACGTCATGCGACGGCACAACCGGCCGGGGCTGTGGCCGGCATGCACGTAGCCAGAACATCCGCCTGAGCTAGTGCCCATCCGTTGACGCCCCGGATCAGCGGCGCGCAACGGCCCTCGCCTCCGCGCGGGACGCCAGCAAGCGCCGCCGCGCGAGAGTGACACCGGCCATCAGATCAACCTGCGCCGTTTTGGATCGCTCGGCCTGCTAACCGCCGGGCGGCGTGTAGGCGGCCTTGAGCTTGGTCGCGTGCTGACGCACCACCTTGATCTCGTCCTGGGTAAAGAGCCGGATCAGCCGCACATTCTGCATGGCGCCGGCCGCCACGACCACGCCGCTGACCGCAGGCGCGAAGCTCGGATCCGGCACGTCGAAGATCACCATCACGCCGGGGCCATCGGTCGCCGTGCTGTACATCGAAATCAGTTTCCCGCCGGCGGCCTCAATCAACTTCTTCGCGGCCTCGTATCGATTGGTCGTCGGGTTTTCCATGATGTTGTTCAGGGAACGCGGGGTGTATTCACCAGAGAAGCAGAAATGCATGGCAATCGCTCCGTTTGGTTGGAATGAAAAAAACATTCACCCAGGCGCGCGGCCCGGGCAGAGCATTTCGTACTGAAAAATGAGAAGAAATGGCCTGCCGATGGCCAGTCGCGCTGCCGCTCATTCTCCGGATTTCGGCGCAACCGGTGGCAGCTCGCCGCGCAATCTACATCAGACCCGCGGCAAATAAAATCGCGTTTCTGCTCTGCGACAGAATCTCTTCCTTAGTCGATGCAGCGTCGAGGGGCAGCGTGCCTGACCTGACCGACGAGCGGTCCCGATCCATCCGCGTCCGCCAAGCGCCTGCCAGGCGGTTGCGGCACAACGCCTTGCAAACAAGGGCGATCTGCCTCAGTGTCCGGCGCCCGCTATCAAGAACAAGCGAAAGAAAACTCATGAAGCATCGCGCGCTCGGCCGCTCCGGCCTCACTGTCCCTCCCCTGTGCTTCGGCTGCAATGTATTCGGCTGGACCGTGGACGAGACGTCGTCGTTTCGACTACTCGACACCGTGCTCGATCAGGGGCTGACATTCCTGGATACGGCGGATGTCTATTCGCGCTGGGTGCCGGGCCACAGCGGCGGCGAATCCGAGACGATCATCGGCAAATGGATGAAGGCGCGCGGCAACCGCAACCGCGTCATCCTCGCCACCAAGGTCGGCATGGACATGGGCGGCGGCAATGTCGGGCTGAAGCCGGACTACATCGCGCGCGCCGTCGAGGACTCGCTGCGCCGGCTGCAGACCGATTTCATCGACCTCTACCAGTCCCACAAGGACGATGAGACGACACCGCAGGAAGAGACGCTCGCGGCCTACGACAAGCTGATCAAGGCCGGCAAGGTCAGGGCCATCGGCGCCTCGAACTTCTCGGCGGAGCGGCTCCAGAGTGCGCTCGACATTGCCAAGGCGAACGGGTTGCCGCGCTACGAGAGCATGCAGCCCGAATACAGCCTCGCCGAGCGCTCGAGCTACGAAGGCGCGCTGCAACGCGTCTGCGAGGCGAACGACGTCGGCGTGATCACGTTCTTCTCGCTCGCCGCAGGATTTTTGACCGGCAAATATCGCTCGGAGAGCGACTTCGCCAAGAGCCCCCGCGGGGCACGCAGCATTCCAAAATACATGAACCCGCGCGGCATGCGCATCCTGGCCGGTCTCGACGAGGTCGCCGCGGAAACCCGCGCCGAGCCGGCCGCGGTCGCGCTCGCCTGGCTGATGGCAAAACCCTCCGTCACCGCGCCGATTGCCAGCGCCACCAGGCCCGAGCAGGTCGCAACGCTGGTCGCGGCGGCCGAACTTGAGCTCAGCAAGGATCAGGTCGAACGGCTGGACGCCGCGAGCGCGTAGCAGCCGCCTTCACTTCACCTCGCCCCGCGTGCGGGGAGAGGTCGGAACGCATCGCTAGATGCGTTCCGGGTGAGGGGGAGCTTCCGCGAATGCAGCTATCGCCGTATTTGCGGAGACAGCCCCTCACCCCAACCCTCTCCCCGTAAGAACGGGGCGAGGGAGCACACCGCCTTCGCGGCTACGGCTTGGGTCTCACCCTACCCCCACGGGCCGCGCTGGCCGGATCCGCCCCACGGGCTGCGCGGCGGATAGCTTCCACCGACCGGGCGCGGCGCGGTCTGGGTGCCGAGCTCGGCGGCGAGCTGCTGCAGCGCGGCGATGCGGTTCGCGGTCGAGGGGTGGGTCGCGAACAGGTTGTCGACGCCGTGGCCCGACAGCGGGTTGATGATGAACATGTGCGCGGTGGCCGGATTGCGCTCGGCCTCCATGTTCGGCACCTGGTGCGCGGCGTTCTCGATCTTCGCGAGCGCCGAGGCAAGCCACATCGGCTGGCCGACGATGCGCGCGCCATAATTGTCGGCGGCGTATTCGCGGGTGCGGCTGATCGCCATCTGCACCAGCATGGCGCCGAGCGGCGCCAGGATCATCATCGCGATCGATCCGACGATGCCGGGGCCGTTGTTGTTGCGGTTGCCGCCGAAGAACATGCCGAACTGCGCCAGCATCGAGATCGCGCCGGCGATCGTCGCCGTGATCGTCATGGTCAGCGTGTCGTGATGCTTGATATGCGCAAGCTCATGCGCGATCACGCCGGCAAGCTCCTCGCGGCTGAGCTGCTGCATCAGGCCCGTGGTGACGGCGACCGCCGCATTCTCCGGATTGCGGCCGGTCGCGAACGCATTGGGCTGCGCTTCGTCCATCAGGAACACGCGCGGCATCGGGAGAGCGGCGCGCTGTGCCAGCTCGGCGACGAGATTGTAGAGTTCGGGCGCCGAGCCCGCATCGACCTGATGGGCGCCGTACATCGACAGCACCATGCGATCGGAATTCCAGTAGGTGAACAGATTTGTCGCAGCCGCGACCATCAGCGCGATCACGGCGCCGGTGCCGCCGCCGATCAGATAGCCGACCCCCATGAACAGTGCGGTGAGGCCGGCAAGCAGGAGCGCGGTGCGGAAATAGTTCATCGTTGTTCCCTCACGGCAAGCGGAATGCTGCCACAACTGACGCCGCTGAGGTAGGGATTTTGCCGCTGAAGCCGCAAGAGGAACCAGTGCGTCGCAGCGACGCGGCGCGGGTTAATGATTGGTCATGTGCGGCGCCGTCCGTAGCCCGCATGAGCGAAGCGACATGCGGGGGCACCGCCCCGGATATCGCTTCGCTCATCCGGGCTACGAGATCGTGCCTACGCCGCCGGTTCGGAAGCACGCTACGCTGCCGGCTCCTCTGCGATCACCGCCCCCTCCTCGCGCAATGCGACGCGCAACATGCGGGCGAGCTCGCCGCGGCTGTAGGGTTTTGCCAGGAACAGGATGCCCTGCTCGAGCTTGCCGTCCTGGTCGATGGCGTCATCGGTATAGCCCGACGTGAAGAGGACGCGGAGGCCCGGGCGGCGCTTCCGCGCCTCGGTGGCGAGGTCGCGCCCGTTCATCGCGCCCGGCATGATGACGTCGGTGAACAACAGATCGATCGGCGCGCCGCTGTCGAGCACGGCAAGGGCTTCGCGGCCATTATTGGCCGACAGCGTGGTGTAGCCGAGGCTCTCGATCTGGGTCAGCACATAGGAGCGCACCAGTCTGTCGTCCTCGACGACGAGCACGATTTCCCGCGCGCCGCGCGCGTCCGGCTGCCGCTGTTCGGGCACTGCTGCCGCTGAGACCACTGCCGCGCGCGGCAGATAGAGCATCACCCTGGTGCCGCGACCGATCTCACTGTCGAGCACGACGTGGCCGTTGGATTGCTTGACGAAGCCGTAGACCATGCTGAGGCCGAGCCCGGTGCCCTTGCCGACGTCCTTGGTGGTGAAGAACGGCTCGAACACCTTGGCCAGATCGGCTTCCGCAATGCCGCGGCCGTTGTCGGTCAGCGCGATCGCGACATAGTCGCCGGCGGCAAGCCCGTCATGGCCGTTCACGTCCGATGGCTTGAGCTCGGCGGTGCGGGTCTCGATCGTCAGCCGGCCGCCCTTCGGCATCGCGTCGCGCGCGTTGAGCGCAAGGTTGATGATCGCGGTGACGAGCTGGTTGCCATCGACCAGTGCGCGCGGCAGATCGGGTGCGGAGCGAAAATCGATGTCGACATGGTCGCCGATGGTCGGCCGCAGCAGCTCGATGGTATCGACCATCAACGCGTTGACGTCGACGTCGCTCGGCTGCAGCGGCTGCTTGCGCGCGAAGGCGAGCAGATGCCGCGTCAGCGATGCGCCGCGCTCGGCGGCGTCGCGGATCAGCGCGGTGATCTCGGTGAGCTGGCGGTTGTGGGTGACCGCCTCGGCCAGGATGTCGATCGTGCCGGTGATGACGGTGAGGATGTTGTTGAAGTCGTGCGCAATGCCGCCGGTGAGCTGGCCGACCGCTTCCATCTTCTGCGCCTGACGGATCTTGCTCTCATTGGCCTCGGCCTCGCGGAAACGCTCGAGCAGGAATTCCGAGCGCTGGCGCTGCCGTCCCTCCTCGGCGAGCGCGACATGGGCCTCGCGCAACTGCTCTTCGGTCGGGATCGCGAGGATCCGCGGGATCAGCGGCCACAGCAGCACCGCGGTGAAGATCGAGGCGACCGCGGTCAGCGCCTTGAGCAGGCCCTCGAGACCGTAGATCGGCACCCACAGCGTGTAGATCGAGAACACATGGGTCAGGCCGCAGGCGAGGATGAACGTGGCGAACGGCCAGGCCATCCAGCCGAACTGGAAATCGCGCCGCTTGGAGACGAGGATCGCCAGCGCGAACGGGATCGAGAAATACGAAGCGGCAATGATCGCGTCTGAAATCACGTGGAGCCAGATCAGCTCCGGCTCCCACAGCAGGCAGATGCCGTGCGGCGAAAACGTCGACGAATCCAAAAGACGCTCGAGAAAACTCCACATGGGTCCCTCCGGGCGTGATCGATCCGCCGACACCCCTGCGCGCGAATCACCGGCCGATCATAGCGGCCGCGGCTCAACCTACCTCAGCCCAATTGGTCTAACGGCGCTACCCCCGTTGTTGCCCGGTGTCGCCCTGGTGTATGCAGATTGGGCTTCAATTCCCCTTTTTCCAGCCGGTGACATCGATGCCAGCCTCTCCCCTCCGCGCCCCGATCATGATCGCAGCGATCGCGGGGGCGCTGGCGCTCTCCACCCTCGCCTCGGCGCAGCAGCCGTTGCCCAGCCCCTTGAATCCCACGCCGGTCAGGCCGCGCCCGGCCGCCGTCGCCTCGCCGCGGGCTGCGTCCTGCCACAACGGGCAGAACTTCGATCGCTTCCTCGCCGAGCTGAAGCAGAAGGCGGTCGCCGCCGGCGTCTCGCAGCGCACGATCGCGGAGGCCGCGCCCTACCTGATCTACGACCAGGGCATCGTCAACCGCGACCGCGGCCAGCGCGTGTTCGGGCAGATCTTCACCCAGTTCGCCGGCCGCATGGCCGCGAACTATCGCATGCAGCAGGGCCAGCAATACATCCGGACCTATGCCGCCGCATTCGCGCGCGCCGAGAAGGAGTATGGCGTGCCGCCGGCGGTGATCGCCGCGTTCTGGGGACTGGAGAGCGATTTCGGCGTCCAGATGGGCAATTTGCCGACGCTGAAATCGCTGGTGTCGCTGGCCTATGATTGCCGCCGCTCCGAGATGTTCCAGGGCGAGACCATCGCCGCACTGAAGATCATCGAGCGCGGCGACCTGACGCCCGACGAGATGATCGGCTCATGGGCCGGCGAGCTCGGCCAGACGCAATTCTTGCCGACGCATTATTTCAACTACGCGGTCGACTATGACGGCGACGGCCACCGCAATCTCCTGCAAAGCGGCCCCGACGTGATCGGCTCGACCGCGAACTACATCGCCACCGGGTTGAAGTGGCGGCGCGGCGAGCCGTGGCTGCAGGAGGTGCGCGTGCCGCAAGCGGCGAATTTCCCGTGGGACCAGGCCGACCTCACCATCAAGCTGCCGCGCTCGAAATGGCTATCGCTCGGCGTCACCTCGACCGACGCCAAGCCATTGCCGAATGACGAGATGCCGGCCTCACTGCTGCTGCCGATGGGCCGGATGGGTCCGGCGTTCCTCGCCTATGCGAATTTCGTCGCCTACACCGAGTGGAACAACTCGCTGATCTATTCGACCACCGCCGGCTATCTCGCCGGCCGCATCGCGGGCGCACCGCCGATGCAGCGGCCGCACGGTCCGGTCGCGCAACTGCCGTTCAATGAGATCAAGGAGCTGCAGGGACTGCTCGCGCGCGCCGGCTACGACGTCGGCAAGATCGACGGCGTGCTCGGCCAGGCAAGCCGCAGCGCGGTGAAGGCGATGCAGATGAAATACGGCCTGCCGGCAGATTCCTGGCCGACCGCGGAGCTCCTGGCGCGGATGCGCGGCGGGCCCCGCACCCAGCCGGCCGCCGATGCCGCGGCACCGGGGACGCGGTAGGGCAAACGCCCATTTTCCGTAGCCCGGATGCAGCGCAGCGAAATCCGGGACAAGCCCCGATGCGCCTCCCCGGATTGCGCTGCGCTCCATCCGGGCTACGCAGACTCTGGCGATCCGTCATCCTGAGGTGCGAGCGGAGCGAGCCTCGAAGGATGAATCGGCCACACTGGGGCCGTGCATCCTTCGAGACGCGCTTCGCGCTTCTCAGGATGACGGGATCAAGAATGCCGCCCGCGGGAAATATTTGACCAACTGTTACAGCCGCCCGCAGTTGTATTCTTCCCCTTGCCGCCCCACTTGCAGCATCGCCGTTCGGTAACATCCGGATTTCATCAGAACAGGGAGCATCACATGTCCTTTCATGACGCCGTCGTCCCCGCCTACCTGCAGATCCTCAACAGCCTCACCGGCGAGCTGACCAAGGCCGAGGCGCATTGCGAGGCCAAGAAGATCGCGCCCGAGGTGCTGCTGGGATCGCGGCTCTATCCCGATATGCTGCCGCTGACCAAGCAGGTGCAGCTGGTCTGCGATCACGCCGCACGGGGCTGCGCGCGGCTGACCCATAGCGAGGTGCCGTCGACGCCCGACACCGAGAAGAGCATCGGTGAGCTGAAGCAGCGGCTCGCCAAGACGATCGACTATGTGAAGTCGTTCAAGCCGGAGCAGTTCAACGGCGCCGACGCCAGGGACGTCACCTTCCCGATCGGCCCCGATCGCACGATGACCTTGAAGGGCCAGCAATTCCTCAGCGCGTTCTCGTTCCCGAACTTCTATTTCCACGCCGTGACCGCGCACGACATCCTGCGCCACAACGGCGTCGAGATCGGCAAGCGCGATTTCCTCGGCGTCAGCTGACGCGCTTCGGCGATCCATATTCCCCGCGACGGGATTTTCGCTTCACGCCCTCGCCCGTGCTACTGCTCCCTGACAACAACAAGACGTCAGGGAGCACGCCATGTCGACCACAACCCACGCACCGAAAGCCATCGATCCGTCCGCTTCGCTGCATGCCGAAGCGCTCGGACTGGCGAAGAACCACGGCCGCCTCGCCGGGCGGCGCGTCATCGTGGTCGGCGCGGGACAGCGCACCACTGTGGATGAAGCGCCGCCGATCGGCAACGGCCGCGCCATGAGCGTGCTGTTCGCGCGCGAGGGCGCGTCGGTCGCCTGCCTCGACGTCAACAAGGACGCCGCCGACGATACCGTCGCGCAGATCACAGGCGAAGGCGGCAAGGCCTTCACCGATGTGGTCGATGTCTCCGACGTCGCGGCGATCGCGCCCGCGGTCGAACGCTGCGCGCAAAGGCTCGGCGGGCTCGACGGGCTGGCGCTCAATGTCGGCATCTCCTCCGGCCTGTCGCTGCCCAAGATGACGGCCGAAGCCTGGGACCGCGACTATGCCGTCAATGTGCGCAGCCACATGCTGTTCGCGCAGAAGGCGCTGGAGGTGATGGCGCCGGGCGGCGCGATCATCCTGATCTCCTCGATGGCGAGCCAGCGCGCCGGCGGCCGCAACCCGGCCTATGAATCCTCCAAGGCGGCGCAGATCGCGCTGGGCCGGGCGATCGCGCGGGCCGGCGAGGACAAGGGCATTCGCTGCAATGTGATCGCGCCCGGCTTCATGGACACGCCGATGGGGCGCGACGCCAGCCGCAGGCGATCGGACCGCGCCGTGACAGTGCCTTTCGGCCGCCAGGGCACCGGCTGGGAGGTCGCCTATACTGCGCTGTTCCTGATTTCGAATGAATCCTCCTACGTGAACGCGCACACCCTGTTCCTCGATGCCGGCCACATGGGCGGAATTGTGCGCAGCTAGCCTGCGGAGCGCGAATGCCTCGGCCCATTGCGCTCGTCGCGGCAATGCACAATTCTCCTTCATCAGTCATTCTCTGGAACATTTCACATGAGCCAATCGACCAAACTTCTCGAGCCCTACAAGCTCGGCGCGCTGACGCTGCCGAACCGCCTGGTGATGGCGCCACTGACGCGCAACCGCGCGGTGCCGCCCGGCATGGTGCCGAGCCCGCTCGCGGTGGACTATTACGGCCAGCGCGCCTCCGCCGGCCTTCTGATCACCGAGGCGAGCCAGGTCTCGCAGCAGGGCCAGGGCTATCAGGACACGCCCGGCATCTATTCGAAGGAACAGGTCGAGGGCTGGCGCAAGGTCACCGATCGGGTGCATGAGCGCGGCGGCCGCATCTTCATCCAGCTCTGGCATGTCGGCCGCATCTCGCATGTCGCACTGCAGCCGAACGGCGGCGCACCGGTGGCGCCGAGCGCCATCAAGGCCAAGACCAAGACCTTCGTGAACGGCACGTTTGCCGATGTCTCCGAGCCGCGCGCGCTCGAGCTGTCGGAAATTCCCGGGATCATCGAGGACTTCAAGCGCGGCACGGCGAATGCGCTGGCCGCCGGCTTCGACGGCGTCGAGATCCACGGCGCCAACGGCTATCTGCTCGACCAGTTCGCCCGCGACGGCACCAACAAGCGCACCGACGCTTATGGCGGCGGAATCGAGAACCGCGCCAAGCTGATGCTGGACGTGTCCAAGGCGGTCGCCATCGAGGCCGGCGCCGATCGCACCGGCATCCGGATCTCGCCGGTGACGCCGGCCAACGACATCACCGACTCGAATCCGCAAGCGCTGTTCGACTACATCGTCGACCAGCTCAGTGCGCTGAAGCTGACCTATCTCCACGTGGTCGAGGGCGCAACCGGCGGCCCGCGCGATATCGCGCCGTTCGACTACGCCTCGCTGCGCAAGCGCTTCAAGCAGGCCTATGTCGCCAACAACGGTTACGACTTCGCGCTGGCGGAGAAGGTGCTGGAAGCCGGCGCGGCTGATCTGATCGCGTTCGGCAAGCCGTTCATCTCCAACCCCGACCTGGTCGAGCGGCTCAAGACCGGCGCGCCGCTCAACGAGTGGGACAAGGCGACCTTCTACGGCGGCGGCGCCAAGGGCTACACGGATTATCCGACGCTGAGGGCGACCGAGGCGGCGGAGTAGGGAGCGCTCCTCTCTCCACATCGTCATTCCGGGGCGATGCGAAGCATCGAACCCGGAATCTCGAGATTCCGGGTCTGGTGCTTGCGCACCATCCCGGAATGACCTGGCAATCAGCAAAAAGGCCGGGATCGCTCCCGGCCTTTCGTCGTCTTCGGATGGCGTGGGCTGGTACGCCTTTGCTTGCTGCCTTACTTCGCTTCGGCGCGCTTCGGCGGGTTGGCCGGCCACGACTTGATCAGCGTGTCGTAGTCGATCGTCTCGCCCTTCGGCTTCTCGTTCGCGAGCTTGCGCTGCGGAGCGATGGTGCCGTCCTTCTCGGCCTTCTTGTACCAGAACTCGGCGGATTCCTTCTTGTTCAGCTTCGGTCCGCAGGCGCCCTGCACACCGGACTTCTCAAGACGCTCCATCACCGAATCCTGGGCCGCGGCCAGCGCGTCCATCGCCTGCTGCGGCGTCTTGGTACCGGACGACGCATCGCCGATGTTCTGCCACCACAGTTGCGCGAGCTTCGGATAGTCGGGCACGTTGTTGCCGGTCGGGGTCCACTGCACGCGCGCGGGCGAGCGGTAGAACTCGATCAGGCCGCCGAGCTTCGGCGCACGCTCGGTGAACGACTTGTCCCAGATATCGGACTCACGGATGAAGGTGAGACCGACATGGCTCTTCTTCAGCGACACCGACTTGGAGATGATGAACTGCAGATAGAGCCAGGCTGCCTTGCGGCGATCCGGCGGGGTCGACTTCAGAAGCGTCACGGAGCCGGCGTCCTGATAGCCGAGCTTCATGCCTTCCTTCCAGTAAGCGCCGTGCGGCGACGGAGCCATACGCCACTTCGGCGTACCGTCCGCGTTCATCACGGCGATGCCCGGCTTCACCATGTCGGCGGTGAAGGCGGTGTACCAGAACATCTGCTGGGCGATGTTGCCCTGCGCCGGCACCGGCCCTGCTTCCGAGAAGGTCATGCCCTGGGCCTGCGGCGGGGCATACTTCTTCAGCCAGTCGAGATATTTGGTGATCGAGTAGACCGCGGCCGGGCCGTTGGTGTCGCCACCACGCTCGACCGACGAGCCGACCGGACGGCAGCCTTCCATGCGGATACCCCACTCGTCGACCGGCAGGCCGTTCGGGATACCCTTGTCGCCGTTGCCGGCCATCGACAGCCACGCGTCGGTGAACCGCCAGCCGAGCGAGGGATCCTTCTTGCCATAGTCCATATGGCCGTAGACCTTGACGCCGTTGATCTCCTTGATGTCGTTGGTGAAGAACTCGGCGATGTCTTCATAGGCCGACCAGTTCACAGGCACGCCGAGCTCGTAGCCATACTTGGCCTTGAACTTGGCCTTGTACTCGGGGTTGGTGAACCAGTCGTAGCGGAACCAGTAGAGGTTCGCGAACTGCTGGTCGGGCAACTGGTAGAGCTTGCCGTCCGGCGCCGTGGTGAACGACTTGCCGATGAAGTCGTCGACGTCGAGCATCGGGTCGGTGACCTCCTTGCCCTCACCCTTCATGTAGTCCGACAGGATGATGGTCTGGCCGTAGCGGAAGTGGGTGCCGATCAGGTCGGAGTCGTTGATCCAGCCGTCATAAACGTTCTTGCCCGACTGCATCTGGGTCTGCAGCTTCTCGACGACGTCACCTTCCTGGATGATGTCGTGCTTGAGCTTGATGCCGGTTAGTTCGGAGAACGCCTTGGCCAGCGTCTGCGATTCATATTCGTGCGTCGTGATCGTTTCCGAGACGACGTTGATCTCCATGCCCTTGAAGGGTTCGGCGGCCTTGGCGAACCACTCGAGCTCCTTCTTCTGGTCTTCCTTCGACAGCGTCGAGGGCTGGAATTCCGCGATCCACTTCTGGATCACGGCATCGTCGGCGGCGCGGGCCGGCGTGGCGACCGCGAGCGAAGCCGCGATCAGCGCGGCGGCGCTGGTCATAGTCAAAAGACTATCCTTTGTCGTTCTCAAATGTCGCATTATGATTCCTCCGGTTGCAGCGACAAACAAAACCCCAGGCCCGGGTAGACCCCGGATCTGCTCTTCTTCGCTTTCGTCAGACGGTGCGAAAGATCGCCACGGCTGAAAGAAGCGAAATCAGCGTTGCGAGCCACAGGCTCGAAATTTCCACGCCCTCGCCGATCGGCAGGGTGAGGATCGGATCGGTGCCGACGAGGCCGATCCACACCAGGTGGATCACCGCCGCCAGTACCAGCGAAATGAACAAACGATCGCCGCGCGTGGTCGGGATGCGCAGCACGCCGACCCGCTCGGCCTCGGGATAAACAGCCGCGAGCCAGGTCATCACGCCGAGCGTCGAGGCCAGCAGCACGAAGAAGATCGCGGTCGGCAGCGTCCAGGCCATCCATGCGATGGATTCCATGATCGCCTCCTAGACCCGGCCGAGCGCGAAGCCGCGCGCGATGTAGTTGCGGACGAACCAGATCACCAGCGCGCCCGGAATGATGGTGAGCACGCCGGCGGCGGCGAGCAAGCCCCAGTCCATGCCGGCCGCCGAGACCGTGCGCGTCATGATCGCCGCGATCGGCTTGGCCTGCACCGAGGTCAGCGTGCGCGCCAGCAGCAGCTCGACCCAGGAGAACATGAAGCAGAAGAAGGCGGCGACGCCGATGCCGCTTGCGATGAGCGGCACCAGGATCTTGATGAAGAAGCGCGGGAACGAATAGCCATCGAGGAACGCGGTCTCGTCGATCTCGCGCGGCACGCCGGAGACGAAGCCTTCGAGGATCCACACCGCCAGCGGCACATTGAAGATGCAGTGCGCGAGCGCGACCGCCCACGGCGTATCGAACAGGCCGATCGCAGAATAGAGGTTGAAGAACGGCAGCGCGTAGACCGCCGCCGGCGCCATGCGGTTCGACAACAACCAGAAGAACAGATGCTTGTCGCCGAGGAAGCGGTAGCGCGAGAACGCATAGGCCGCCGGCAACGCCACCGCGATCGAGATGATGGTGTTGAGCACGACGTATTCGAGCGAATTGATGTAGCCCGAATACCAGCTCTCGTCGGTGAAGATGCGCTTGTAGTGCTGCAGCGTCGGCGTGTGCGGCCACAGCGTCATCGTCGAGACGATCTCGGCGTTGGTCTTGAAGCTCATGTTGACGAGCCAGTAGATCGGCAACAGCAGGAAGATCAGGAACAGCGCCATGATCAGGCGGCGGCCGGGGATCGAATGCATCACGCCGCTCCTTCCTTGGCCGGACGCTCGGAGCCGGCATTGACCATCACGGTGTAGAATACCCAGCACACGATCAGGATGATCAGATTGTAGACCAGCGACAGCGCCGCGGCCTTGCCGAGGTCGAACTGGCCGAGCGCGATCTTGACGAGCTCGATCGAGACGAAGGTCGTCGAATTGCCGGGACCACCGCCGGTGACCACGAACGGCTCGGTGTAGATCATGAAACTGTCCATGAAGCGCAGCAGCACCGCGATCAGAAGCACGCGATTCATCTTCGGCAACTGGATCGCCTTGAACACCGCCCAGCGCGAGGCGCCGTCGATCTGCGCCGCCTGGTAATAGGCGTCGGGGATCGACTTCAGCCCGGCGTAGCAGAGCAGCGCGACGAGGCTGGTCCAGTGCCAGACGTCCATCACGATGACCGTGACCCAGGCATCGACCTCATTGGACACGTAATTGTAGTTGAGACCGAGATGGTTCAGGACATAGCCGAGCAGGCCGATATCGGGCCGGCCGAAGATCTGCCAGATGGTGCCGACCACGTTCCACGGAATCAGCAGCGGCAAGGCGAGGATGACGAGGCAGGCGGCGACGCTCCAGCCCTCACGCGGCATCGACAGCGCGACGATGATGCCGAGCGGCACCTCGATCGCGAGAATCACGGCAGAGAAGAACAGGTTGCGGCCGAGCGAGGCCAGGAAGCGGCCGCCGAGATCGGTCGATGGATCGAGCAACTCCTTGAACCAGCCGACGCCGTTCCAGAAGAACTGGTTGTTGCCGAAGGTGTCCTGCATCGAATAGTTCACGACGGTCATCAGCGGCAGCACCGCCGAGAACGCCACCACCAGGAACACCGGCAGCACCAGGAACCAGGCTTTTTGGTTGATCGTCTTGTCCATCAGGCGACCCCCTCCACCAAATGGCTGTCGGCATAGACGTGGACATGCGCGGGATTGAAGATCAGCCCGGCGGTGCCGCCGGAGACCGAGAAGCCCGGCGGCACGCGCGCGGCGAATTTGGTATCGCCGACCCGCACGCGGGCGAACTGGATGCGGCCGAGATCGTCGATCCGCTCGATGGTTGCCGATAGCAGCCCTGACGCCGGCGCCGCGACATCGACGAATTCCGGCCGCACGCCGATCTCGATCTTCTTGCCCGCAGGCAGCACACCATAGTTTCGATGCAGGCCGATGACATGGCCGTCGATCCGCGCCTCGTGACCATTGACCTCGGCGGGCACGATGTTCATACCGGGCGAGCCGATGAAGTAGCCGACGAAAGTATGCGCCGGCTTGTCGAACAGTTCGGCCGGCGTGCCGCTCTGCACCACGCGGCCATCATGCATCACGACGACGGTGTCGGCAAAGGTCAGCGCCTCTGTCTGGTCGTGGGTGACGTAGATCATCGTGAGGTCGAGCTCGCGATGCAGCGCCTTCAGCTTGGAGCGAAGCTGCCACTTCAGCTCGGGATCGATCACCGTCAGCGGTTCGTCGAACAGGACGGCCGCGACGTCGGAGCGCACGAGACCGCGGCCGAGCGAGATCTTCTGCTTGGCGTCGGCGGTCAGCCGCGTCGCCTTGCGTTTGAGATAGGGCGTGAGGTCGAGCAGATCGGCGATCTGCCTGACGCGCGCGTCGACCTCGGCCTTCGCGACGCCGCGATTCTTCAGCGGGAAGGCCAGGTTCTGGCCGACCGTCATGGTGTCGTAGATCACGGGGAACTGGAACACCTGCGCGATGTTGCGCTTCTGCGTCGACAGCGGCGTGATGTCCTTTCCGTCGAACAGGATCTGTCCGCGCGACGGCGTCACGATGCCGGAAATCAGATTGAGCAGCGTGGTTTTGCCGCAGCCGGACGGCCCGAGCAGCGCATAGGCGCCGCCCTGCCGCCAGGTCATGGTGACCGGCTTCAGCGCAAAGGATTCCTGCGGCGCGTCGTTGCCGCCGTAGGAGTGCGCGAGATCGACGAGGTCAATGCGGGCCATGAAGCATCTCCCTCACTTTCTATTGCCGCTTGACGCGTTTGCTTCGCGCGACGCGCGATGCACTTCGCCCGAAAACGCGGTCGCGGGCGACGCGACGAGACGATCGGCCGCGTCGAACACGAAGATGTTGTCGGGATCGAGCGCGGCGTCGAGCACCTGCCCGGGTTCATATTCGTGCACGCCGTGCAGCACCGCGACCCAGTTCGAGCCGTGGACATGGACGTGCACAAAGCTCTCCGACCCGGTGATCTCGGTCACGGTCACCGCGGCGGAAAATTTGTGGCGGCCGGCCGCGACATTCCCGACCTCGAGCTGGTGCGCGCGGAAGCCGGTCCGGTAGCGGCCGTCGGGCAGATTGGCATAGAGGCCGGCCGCGGGCGCCTGCTCGCCGCCGGCATAGATCACTTGCGCGCCCTTCTTCTCGATGCCGATGATGTTGAGCGGCGGATCGGAAAACACCTGGGCAACGCGCAGCGTGTCGGGATGGCGGTAGACCTTCGGCGTCGCGCCGGTTTGCAGCGCCTGGCCTTGCCACATGCACACCGTGTTGCCGCCGAGCAGCAGCGCTTCCGACGGTTCGGTGGTGGCATAGACGAAGATCGCGCCGGAGGCCTCGAAGATGCGCGGCAGCTCGGCGCGCAGCTCCTCGCGCAGCTTGTAGTCGAGATTGGCGAGCGGCTCGTCGAGCAGCACGAGGTCGGCGCCCTTGACCAGCGCCCGCGCGATCGCGGTGCGCTGCTGCTGGCCGCCGGAGAGTCGCAGCGGCGTGCGCTTCAGGAACGGCTCGAGCCGCAACAGGCTGGCCGCTTCCGCCACCCGCCGCTCGATCTCGGCGCGCGGCTTGCCCTGCACGCGCAGCGGCGAGGCGATGTTCTCGTAGACCGTCAGCGAGGGATAGTTGATGAACTGCTGATAGACCATCGCGACCGAACGCTGCCGCACGTCGGCGCCGGTGACGTCCTTGCCGTCGACCAGCACGCGGCCGGTGGTCGGCTTGTCGAGGCCGGCGAGCAGCCGCATGATCGAGGTCTTGCCCGACAGCGTCGGCCCGAGCAGCACGCTGAGCGTGCCACGCTCCAGCGTCAGCGACACGTCGCAGATGGTCGGAATGCCATCCACGGTTCGCGTGACATTCTGCAGTGTGACGCTCATGCCCGTCCTCCCGCTTCGCGGAGGGGACGTTCACCGGACACGCGGTTGGCGAGCATCCACTCGTCGAGCGCGGCGATTTCACCCGCCGTCATCCGCAAGCCCAGCTTGGATCGTCGCCAGACGACATCGTCCGCAGTCCGAGCCCATTCGTTCGCCATCAGGTACCTGACTTCGCTTTCCGTCAAGGTGGCGCCGAAGGAGCGGCCGAGATCGGCCGTCGATGTTGCATTGCCCAAGACTTTGCTGGCGCGCGTGCCATAGGCATGCGCGAGACGATTGGCGTGCGATTGCGCGAGAAACGGATAGGTGCGGATCAATTCGGCGCTCAGCGCCGCGACCGCGGATACATCCATGTCGCCGCCGGGCAGCGGCGCCTTGCCGGTCCAGCCCTCCTGCGCCTTTGTGCCGCGGAGATAAGGCGACAGCCGCTCCAGCGCCTCTTCGGAGAGCCGGCGATAGGTCGTGATCTTGCCGCCATAGATCGACAGTAGCGGCGCACCGCCGGGCGTATCGAGCTCGAACACGTAGTCGCGGGTCGCGGCCTTGGCTTCGCTCGCGCCGTCGTCATAGAGCGGACGCACGCCGGAGTAATTCCAGACCACGTCCTCGGGCTTCACCGGCTTGGCGAGATAGGCGCTGGCGGACGCACAGAGATATTCGATCTCCTCGTGCGTCGCCTTCACCTTGGCCGGATCGCCGTCATAGTCGCGATCGGTGGTACCGATCAGCGAGAAGTCGCCCTGATAGGGAATGACGAAGATGATGCGGCCGTCGGCATTCTGGAAGATGTAGGCACGGTCGTGGTCGTAGAGCTTCGGCACCACGATGTGCGAGCCCTGCACGAGCCGCACCTTGGCGCGCGCGTTGACGCCGGCGCCCGAGGCCAGGACCTGTTCGACCCAGGGACCGCCGGCATTGACCAGCACGCGTGCCTGGATCGTGTCGCGGGCACCCGTGACGCTGTCCTCGACCGTGACGTGCCAGACGCCGTCGACTTGCCTGATCTCGACCGCGCGGGTGCGGGTGCGGATCTCGGCGCCGCGATCGGCGGCATCGCGCGCGGTCAGCGCAACCAGCCGGGCGTCGTCGACGAAGCAGTCGGAATATTCAAAGCCCTTGGTGTAGCGGCCCGGGATCAGCGGCTTGCCGACCGCGTCGCGCGTCAGATCGACCGAGCGCGTCGCCGGCAGCAAATGCCGACCGCCGATATGGTCGTAGAGGAAGAGGCCGAGCCGCAGCAGCCAGGCCGGGCGCAGGCCGGCGTGGTGCGGCAAAACGAAACGCAGCGGCCGAATGATGTGGGGTGCGATCTGCCAGAGGATTTCGCGCTCGATCAGCGCCTCGCGCACCAGGCGAAACTCGTAATATTCGAGATAGCGCAGACCGCCATGCACGAGCTTGGTCGACCAGGACGACGTCCCGCTGGCCAAGTCATTCATTTCACAGAGGAAAACAGAGTTACCCCGGCCCGCCGCGTCGCGCGCGATGCCGCAGCCATTAACGCCGCCTCCAATGATGGCGAGGTCGTAAATCTGATCCAAAGAACGCTTCCCCCGGCAACCGCCTTCGCTTTGACGGTTTTACTTTCGTATTGGAGTAAATCACAACCAAAAACGAAAGCAAAGTGAAAATGGGGAACTCGGGCTGGGGATTCTTTGGGCGGCGTGCTCACGGTCAGAGCTTTTGGGGAGACGGGACAGCGACGCTTGAGGCAACGCCAGGCAAGGCGGTGGCGGACGGTCAGGGACGCTGTGGCGATCGTCCGACGCGCAATTCCGGCAGAGCCTTTTCGGGATCGTAGGTACGGTGAACTTCACCGCCTACCCGCTTGGCGCAAGCTCGGCTGTCGCGCACAAAGTAGACGGCGAGCAAAAGCACACCGGTCGACGCGACGAATGTACGACCGCTGGCGAACAGGACGTAGACGACCAACGATGCGACGAAAAGGATCGCATACCATTTGAGCGCGAAGCGGAGATAGATTCGCCCGACGGAGCGATCCCTGTTCACCGGATCGCCCGATTGCCTGGCAGCGACGCCGACAGCACGAGAAAGAAAAGCGGAAAGAACACGAAGACCGCGACATAGGCCCAGAGGTGCCCGCCGCCGAGCGCGACTTGCAGGGCGCTATATCCCGATGATTTTCGGTGCGCCAGGAGCGCCCAGAATGCAAAGCAGAACAGCGGCATCGTGAGATACTTCCACTGCTCTCGCCAGTCGCGCAGGATGGTCGCGAGATCGGCAAGCAATGCGATCAGGAACAGGGAAAACGTGACGGCGTAGAGCGAGACGAGCGGCAAGAAGAGGTGCTCGAACCTCACCCCCGCGATTGCTTCAGCCGACATCGGGATGCCATCCGCAAACAAGCTGCCGAGCGACGGGATTGCGAACAGCCGCATGTCAAAGCCCATCGCCTGGCCAAGCCAGAACAGGACGATCGCCACCAGGCCGATTACCGACTGCGCGAGGAAGGCTCCGCTCGCGATGCGCTGACACAGCGATCCCGAAAAGAAGATCCGCGACAGTCCGTAAAGCAGTTTCCTGCCACGGCCGTTCAGCTGTTCCAGTTCCGACAGCCAGGCCGGGCGGCTCCCGCTGCCGAAGCGAACGATGTCGGCACGGACGCTCTTCGATGGCGGCTGGGTCTCACCATCGAACGCGCGCATGACCACAAGCGCAGAAATACCGCCGGCCAGCGCCGTCGCGCACGCGGATGCGACGCTAAAGCCAAGGACAAACGAGACGATGCCGAACATCGCCGCCATGCCAAATGCCGTGACGACCTTGAATTGCGTACTGACCAACGAACCGCTCCACCTCAGGCAGGCTACAGCAGCGGCCGAAAGGCATCCGAAACAGGTTCGCTAAAACTTGAGCGATCAAGCGCCCTGCGCGCTGCGCAGCGCCGCGGGTGCCGCGTCGGCGGCGTTGTCGTCGAGATCGACTTGCGGCTTGTCCATCGCGACGACCACCTCGATACCGCGGCTATGGCAGATATTGGCGAGGCCCGCAGGAAGCGGTGAATCGGTCACGAAGGTCTGGATCTGGCTCATATGGGCGATCCGCACCGGCGCGCTGCGGCGGAGCTTGGTCGAGTCCGAGACCAGCATCACGTTGCGCGCATTGGCGATGATCGCCTGCGCGACCTGCACCTCGCGATAGTCGAAGTCGAGCAGCGCGCCCTCCTCGTCGATGGCGGATGCACCGATGATGGCGTAGTCGACCTTGAACTGGCCGATCAGCTGGGTCGCGGTGGAGCCGACCACGGCGCCGTCGGCGCGGCGCACCGTGCCGCCGGCCACCACCACCTCGATGCGCGGATGGCGGTACAGCAGCATCGCGACGTTGAGGTTGTTGGTGATGACGAGCAGATCCTCATGCGAGGTCAGGGCGCTCGCGACCTCTTCCGTGGTGGTGCCGATATTGATGAACAGCGAGCAGCCGTTCGGAATCCGTGCCGCCGCGGCAGCGCCGATCGCCTTCTTTTCCTCGGCGGCGACGAAGCGGCGCGCCTCGTAAGCGAGGTTCTCGACGCCCGAGGCGATGATCGCACCGCCATGGATGCGGGTCAGCGAGCGCTGGTCGCAGAGATCGTTGAGGTCCTTGCGGATGGTCTGCGCCGACACCTCGAATCGCTTGGCAAGGTCTTCGACCATGACCCGGCCGAACGCGCGCGCGATGTTGAGGATTTCAGTCTGGCGATGGGAGAGTCCGGCCACGGCGGCCCCCTTGAAACGGCGAGTCGCCCATGGTGCGACCGTTCGGCACGGAGGTCAACGTGCAGTGCCGGGTCAGGGAAGGCCTGGGCGAAGGTGGACGCTTCGCCCGGCCACGCGCAACGACGCGAAGGCGTTCTACGACGCCATCTGCATTGATTGACCGGTGAGCAGCCGGCGCGCCGCGCGCTCGGCCTCGCGCGCATTGCGGAAGATCTGGCCTTCAAGGCGGTCGAAAAGGTGCGATGCAGCAAAGAACTGATATCCACGCGTATCGCGCACCACGATACCCGCCGTCTGCGAACTCACTTCGATCACGTAACTGTCGGACATTGTCAGCCTCGGTTTGACTTCGGCCCGACAACGGAGTCGCTGGCTGTTTGTTCCTCGATTATTTTGCGCGGCGAAGCGTCAAAAACTCCGGGTTTTTGCAATCAAACCACGCTCCGGACTCAGTTTCGACGCGTTTCCTTTCCCACCGAATCAGCGGCACTGGCGCGCAGAGGATGTCAGGTTTCGATCGCCGCGCCGTCGCGCTGAATCGGTTGCGGATGGCCCTGCTCGTCGATCGAGACATAGGTGAAATTGCCGTCGGTCACGAGGATCGACTGCTGCTCGCGGCGGCGCAGCACCCAGGCCTCGAGATGCACCGTGATCGAGGTGCGGCCGATGCGCACCAGATTGGCGTGGACGGAGACGAGATCGCCGACATTGACCGCCTTGCGGAAGTTCATCGCGTCGATCGCGACCGTCACGGTGCGCGACTTCGCCACCTTGGAGGCGAACACGCCGCCGCCGAGATCCATCTGGCTGAGCAGCCAGCCGCCGAAGATGTCGCCATTGGCATTGGTGTCGGCCGGCATGGCCAGCGTGCGGATGCAGAGATCGCCTTTCGGCTCGGCGTCAGCGCTCAGCGGCGCGTGAGCATGGGCGTCGGTCACTTGCGAGCCGGTCACTTGCGAAGCGCTCACTTGAATGCCTCCCAGCCGGGATCCGGCGCAAATCGTCCGCCGAACTTGCGCATCAAGGCCTGCATGGCCGACACCACATCGTCGACGCCGCGGCTGCGCGCATAGTTGAGCGGGCCGCCGCGGAACGGGGCATAGCCGGTGCCGAAGATCATCGCGCCGTCGACCATATCGGGATTGTCGACGATGCCTTCGCGCAAGGCGGCGACGCAGACATTCGAGATCGGCAGCACCAAGCGGTCGATCATCTCATCGGTGACCCGGGGACCGGTCTCCGGCAGCGGCGCCTTTTCCGCCTTGCCGTCCTTCCAGGTGTAGAAGCCCTTGCCGGTCTTGCGGCCGAGTTCGCCTTTGGCGACTTTTTCGCGCAACCATGCAGGCGTCGGCGGCAGCGTGTCGCCGAACTTCGAGCGCAGCATGTCGCCGACATCGAGGCAGATATCGAGGCCGACCTGGTCGGCGAGTTCGATCGGTCCCATCGGCATGCCGAACTCGACGGCGGCCGCGTCGATCAGGCGCTGGTCGGTCTTCTCGTCCAGCATCATCATCGCTTCCAGCATGTAGGGCGTCAGCGCGCGGTTGACGAGGAAGCCCGGAGAGCTCTTCACCGGCAGCGGCAGGCGGTCGATGGCGCCGGCGAACGCGAGCGCCTCCTTGAGCATCGCCGCATCGGTGCCGTCATGGCTGACGACCTCGACGAGTTGCAGCCGCGACACCGGATTGAAGAAGTGCAGGCCGAGCAGCCGCTCCGGCCGTGCCAGCGTGGTGCGCAGATCCTGCAGCGGGATGCTCGAGGTGTTGGTGGCGAGGATCGCACCCGGCTTCATCTTCGGCTCGAGGGAGGCATAGACCTTCTGCTTCAGCTCGAGCTTTTCTGGCACCGCCTCGATGATCAGATCGGCATTGCGGACGCCCTCGCCGTCCATGTCGGGGATCAGCCGGTCGAGCGCGTCGCGCTGGTCGATCCGCTTGCGCATGATCTTGCCGAACAGCTCCGCGGCGCGCTTCATCGCGCCCGCGATCGGCTCGGCCTTCATGTCGGCGAGCGTCACCCGCATGTCCTGGTTGGCGCACCAGGCCGCGATATCGCCGCCCATCGCGCCGGCGCCGATGACATGGATGTGCGCAACCTTGTTGCCGCTGCCGGCGAGCTTCTTCATCTGCTCTCGCAGGAAGAATACACGGATCAGGTTCTGCGCGGTCGGCGTCACCATCAGATTGGCGAACGAGGCCTTCTCCGCATTCAGCATCGCCGAGCGGTTGCCGGCGTGCTTCTCCCACAGATCGATCAGCGCATAGGGCGCCGGGTAATGCTTGCGTGGTGCCGCCTTCTCGGCCTCGCTGCGCATCCGCGAGGCGAGGAAACCGCGCGCCACGCCGAGATTGAGGATCGAGTTGAGCACGCCCGGCCTTGCGCGCTTCAGCCGGCCGAACACCGCGTCCTTCACCGCGTTGCGGACATGGCGCTCCTGGGTGACGGCGTCGACCAGGCCGAGCGCCTTGGCGCGGCGCGCGTCGATGGTCTTGCCGGTCAGCATCAAGGTCATCGCCTGCATCGGGTTGACCAGCTCGGTGAAGCGCACGGTGCCGCCAAGACCTGGATGCAGGCCGAGCATCACCTCTGGGAAACCGAACCTGGCATCGTCGATCGCGATCCGCATCTGGCAGGCCAGCGCGACCTCGAGGCCGCCGCCGAGGCAGAAGCCGTGGATGACGGCGACCGAGGGCGCGCGCAGCGCCTCGAGCCGGTCGATCACCGCATGGGCGCGACCGATCGCGGTCTCGACCGCGCTGGAATCGCTGGCGCCGCGAAACTCATTGACGTCAGCGCCGGCGATGAAGCCGCTTGGCTTGGCCGAGCGCACCACGAGACCCGTCGGCCGCTGGTTCTCCAGCGCCGCGACGATGGCATCGAGCTCCTCGAGTAGATCGGCGGACAGCGTGTTGGCGCTGGCGCCGGCGCGGTCGAACAGCAGCCAGGCGATACCGTCGTCATCGCGCGTCAGCTTGAAATTCTTGTAGGGGCTGTCGGCGGCAGGCTTCGGCCCGAGTTCGAGCACGCGATCGGCGAGAAGGTCCATGATCCGTGAATCCATGATCACACCGTCTCTATCAACATCGCGCCGCCCTGCCCGCCACCGATGCATTCGGTAGCGACGCCGCGCCTGGTGCCGAGCCGCTTCATCGCATTGACCAGATGTAGCACGATGCGGTTGCCGCTGGTGCCGACGGGATGGCCAAGGCTGATCGCGCCACCGTCGACGTTCAACTTCGCGCGGTCGATCTCGCCGGCCGCGCCATCGAGCCCGAGAATCTCGCGGCAGAATGTCTCGTCGTTCCACGCCGCGAGGCAGCCGAGCACCTGGGTGGCGAAGGCCTCGTTGAGCTCCCAGGTCTCGACATCCTGCAAGGTGAGGTCGTTGCGCTTGAGCAGCGCGCTCGCCGACAGCACCGGACCGAGGCCCATGATCGAGGGATCGAGCGCCGACCATTGGCTGTCGAGGATGACGGCCTTCGGCGTCAGCCCGTGCTTGGCCACCGCCTTCTCGGACGCCAGGATCACCCAGGAGGCGCCGTCGGTGATCTGCGAGGAATTGCCGGCGGTGACCTGGCCCCACGGACGCTCGAACACCGGCTTCAGCTTCGCCAGGGTCTCGGCGGTCGAGTCCGGGCGGACGCCGTCGTCGTGGTCGTAAAACTTGCCGTCGCGGGAGAACGCGGTCTCGACCTCGCCCTTGAGAAAGCCCTGCTTCTGCGCGTTGGCCAGCCGCTGATGGCTCTCGGCAGCATATGCATCGGACTGGGCGCGGGTGATGCCGAAGAGATGGCCGACCTTCTCGGCGGTCTGCCCCATGTTGAGCTCGGTGATCGGGTCGGTCAGCCCGCGCTCGAGGCCGATGATCGGCTTGAAGTAGCTCGGCTTCACCTTCAGCGCCGCGGCGACCTTGGCACCTAGCCCCTTGGCGCCGGCGAAGCCGGCAAACCAGCGCACGCCGGAATTGGGCCAGACCAGCGGCGCGTGGCTCAAGGCTTCGGCACCGCCGGCGAGGATCAGGTCGGAGATGCCCTCGCGGATGTAGCGATAGCCGGTGTCGATAGACTGCATGCCGGAGCCGCAATTGATCTGCACCGTGAAGGCGACCATCTGTTCGCCCATACCGAGCCTGAGCGCCGCAACCCGTGCCGGGTTCATCTCGTCGGCGATCACGTTGACGCAGCCGAGGATGACCTGGTCGAAGGCGGTGGGCGCGAAAGGCTGCCGTGCCAGCAGCGGCCGGCCGCATTGTACGGCAAGATCGACCGGGGTGAACGGGCCGGGACCGGAGCGCGCCTTCAGGAACGGCGTCCGGCTGCCGTCGACGATAAAGACTGGTCGCGCCATCAGCTCGCCGCCCTCTGCTCACCAAGCTCCTGGAAGAACTGATGCACGTCGGCGGATTTCTTGTAAATCGGGGACAGCGCCTCCGGCGCAAAATCATCGACCTCGATGACTTTGACGACGGCCTCATGAGCGGCCGCGAGCTTCTCGCCGTCGGCCTCGGAGATGACGCCCTTCTTGACCGCCTCCTTCCAGTCATGCAGGCGCGCCGCGCGCAGCTGCTTGGCGGCATCCTCGGCCTCGGTGACGAGGCGGAAGGCCTTCTCCAGCCTTGCGATGCCGCCGTCGTCCTCGACAAAGGCGAGGTCCGGCGTCAGCCGGTCGCGCGCCGCTGACGGCGACAGCACGAGCTGCGCGCATTGCTGCACGACGCGGTCCGTCGGGCCGGTGACGCGCGCGCCGAACGGCTGGACCAGGAATTTCAGCAGCCAAGCCACCGGGCGGTTCGGCAGATTGGCGAAGATTTCCGCAAAGCGGTTCTCGATGGTCTTGAAGCCGGACGCCATGCACCATTCGAGCGCCGGAAGATCCTCCTTCTGTCGGCCCTCGTCCTGCCAGCGTTTCAAAGCAGCGGAGAGCAAATACAGCTCGGACAGGATGTCGCCGAAGCGCGCCGAGAGCATCTCCTTGCGCTTCAGCGCGCCGCCGAGGGTGAGCAGCGCCATGTCGGCGCACAGCGCGAACGCCGACGAGTAACGCGACAGCTGGCGATAGAACTCGGTCGCATCGCCGGCATCCGGCGCCGGTGCGAACATCCCAAAACTCCAGCTGCGGCCCCAGGCGCGGAACATGGTCGCGAAGCTGTGGCCGATATGTTTCCAGAACGCGGTGTCGAACGCGGTCAGGCCCTTGTCGCGGTCGGTCTCGCCGAGCGCGTTCATCTCCAGCAACAGATAGGGATGCGCGCGGATCGCGCCCTGCCCGAACACGATCAGATTGCGGGTCAGGATGTTGGCGCCCTCGACCGTGATGCCGACCGGCACCGAGCGGTAGAGTCCGCCGAGATAATTCTGCGGCCCGTCGATCACCGCCTTGCCGCCATGGATGTCCATGGCGTCGTCGATCGCGATCCGCATCCGCTCGGTGGCGTGCAGCTTCATGATCCCGGAAATGACGGCGGGATGATGCCCCTCGTTCAGTGCGGCGCAGGTCAGCCGCCGCGCGGCGTCGAGCAGATAGGCCGTGCCGGCGATACGCGCGAGCGGCTCCTCGATGCCTTCGAATTTCGAGATCGAGATGCCGAACTGCTCGCGGATGCGGGCATAGGCGCCGGTGGTACGCGCGGCATAGGCAGCGCCGGCGGCCGACAGCGACGGCAGCGAGATGCCGCGGCCGGCGGCGAGCGCCGTCATCAGCATCTTCCAGCCCTGACCGAGCCGTGCCTCGCCGCCGATGATGTAGTCGAGCGGGATGAAGACGTCCTTGCCCCAGTTCGGGCCGTTCTGAAACACCTGCATCGCCGGCAGATGGCGGTGGCCGATCGAGACGCCCGGCAGATGGGTCGGGATCAGGGCGACGGTGATGCCGAGCTCTTCCTCGCTGCCGACGAGGTGATCGGGATCATAGGCCTTGAAGGCAAGGCCGAGCAGCGTCGCGACCGGGCCGAGCGTGATGTAGCGCTTGTGCCAGTTGAGCCTCAAGCCGAGCACCTCACGGCCTTCGAAATTGCCCTTGCAGATGATGCCGGTGTCGATCATCGAGGCGGCGTCGGAGCCGGCCTCCGGGCTGGTCAGGCCGAAACATGGAATGTCCTGTCCGGAGGCGAGGCGCGGCAGCCATTTGTCCTGCTGCTCCCTGGTGCCGAAGCGCATCAAGAGTTCGCCCGGCCCGAGCGAGTTCGGCACCATCACGGTGACGGCCGCGGTCAGCGAGCGCGACGAGATCTTGCGCACCACTTCGGAATGCGCGTAGGGCGAGAAGCCGAGGCCGCCGTATTCCTTGGGGATGATCATGCCGAAGAATTTCTTGGCCTTGATGAAGGCCCAGACCTCGGGCGGTAGGTCGCGCCATTCCCAGTTGATCTTCCACTCGTCGAGCATCCTGCAGAGCTCGTCGACCGGACCGTGCAGGAAGGCTTGCTCTTCCTCGGTCAATCTGGCCGGCGCGAACGCCAGCAATTTCGACCAGTCGGGATTGCCGGTGAAGAGATCGGCGTCCCACCAGACGTCGCCGGCTTCCAGCGCCTCGCGCTCGGTGTCCGACATCGTCGGCAGCACGCCGCGCGCCCAGGAAAAGATCGGTTTTGTCATATAGTCGCGGCGGAAGCTCATGGCGGATCCCTCATGAAACGGCGGCGCGGATGGGTGATCTTATCGGAAAGTGCCGTTCACCTGTGAACACTTCGCTTCGCAGATAAAGCGAAATTGACGCGGCCCAGGCGCCATTTTGTTAACGGCACGCCACGCGTTCAGTTCCGAAAGCTGAGCTGCGACAATCAGGTAGCCGGGGATGGCGCAGACGCCATCCCCGTGCAGGACGAGCTAGGCGGGCCCCGCTCCCTGGGTTGCGGTATAGACCGCGTAGAGCGACTGGCTTGCGGCCATGAACAGGCGGTTGCGCTTGGGACCGCCGAAGGTGATGTTGCCGCAGACCTCGGGCAGCCGGATGCGGCCGAGCAGCTTGCCTTCCGGCGACCAGACCGTCACGCCGCTGTAACCGACCGCGCGACCGGCATTGCTCGAGCACCAGACATTGCCGTTGACGTCGCAGCGGATGCCGTCCGGTCCGCACTTCACGCCGTCGATCGTGAAATCGCTGAACCGCTTGCCGTTGGAAAGCTTGTTGTCGGCGCCGACATCGAACACGAAAACGTCGCCCTTGCCGCCGGGGCCGCTATCGCCCGGTCCCTTGCCGGTCGAGACCACGTAGAGCTTCTTGTAGTCGGGCGAGAAGCAGAGGCCGTTCGGATCCGGCACCTGGTCCTCGCTGACCACGAGATCGACGCGGCCGGACGGGTCGATGCGATAGCAATTGGTCGGCAGTTCGCGCTTGGCCGGCACGAAGCCCGCCGGCTGGCCGATCCGGGGATTGAGCTTGCCGGCCGGATTGCCCGGGCCGCCCGCGGCATCAGGCTCGCCTTCATAGAGCTGGCCGCCATAGGGCGGATCGGTGAACCAGTAGCTGCCGTCGGGATGCGCGACGACGTCGTTCGGCGAGTTCAGCCGCTTGCCTTGATAGGAATCCGCGCGCACGGTCGCGGTGCCGTCATTCTCGTAGCGCGTCACGCGGCGGGTGAGATGTTCGCAGGACAGCTGGCGGCCCTGGAAGTCGAACGAATTGCCGTTCGAGTAGTTCGACGGCATACGGAAGACGCTGACATGGCCGTCATCTTCCGACCAGCGCATCTGCCGGTTGTTAGGGATGTCGCTCCATAGGAGGTAGCGGCCCTGCGAGCTCCAGGCCGGGCCTTCCGCCCACAACAGGCCGGTATAGAGGCGCTTGATCGAGGTGTTGGGCTGGGCAAGGTCGTTGAAGGACGGATCGACCGCGATGATGTCAGGGTCCCAGAAATAGGTGGTCGGCGCACCGCGCGGACTGAAGTCGCGCGGCGGGCTGGTGATCGTCGTCGGCGGCCCGACCGGCGCGGGCGCGTTCTGGGCCAGCGCGCTGCCGATGCCCGCGACGGCGGCGGCGGAAACCGCCAGTCCCTGAACCAAAGTGCGCCGTGAAACATTCGGATCGCGTTGTTCTTCGTTCGGATCGCTCCGCTCGTGGCGTGTCATCGCATCCTCCCACTCTGTTGGCCAGCCGTTGATCCGGCCTGGCGAGTGGAGGTTAGACTGCTCTCGGAGAGGTTGCGAGTGACGGTTTTTCATCCCCGCGCGCGGAAATTTCACATTGTTGTGGTGCGGGCCGTCGTTGCGGAGCGACGTCCCTTACCTCGCCCCGCTTGCGGGGAGAGGTCGAAATTCAAGCGCAGCTTGAACTTCGGGTGAGGGGGTACAGGTCTCACGACCATCACAACTGGTGGAAGCAGCCCCTCACCTACCCTCTAAGAGCGAGCTTCGCTCGTCTCGACCCCGTGAAGAACGGGGAGAGGGAGGATAGAGCAGCACTCAATCCGGCCGGATCATCTCGAACATGTTTTCCGGCTTGATCTCGAAGTAGTCGCCGCGGCGGCCGGCGCGGACGATCGGGTGCGCGAGGCCGGTCTGGTAGACGCCGTCCTTGATGAAGGCCTTGTCGATGTGGACGGCGACCACCTCGCCGAGCGTCAGCCAGGCCTCGGCCTTCTTGCCGTCGGCGCCCTGGAGCTGGACGATCTGGCTGACCTTGCATTCGAACGACACCGGGCTTTCGGCGACCCGCGGCACGTTGACGAGCTTGCCGGCGACCTGCGTGAGGCCCGCGAGCCTGAACTCGTCGACATCGCGCGCGACATGCGCCGCCGTCGCGTTCATGTGTCTGGCGAGATCCATCGTCGCCAGATTCCAGACGAACTCGCCGGTGTCCTGGATGTTGGCGACGCTATCCTTCCAGTTGGTGGAGGAGAAGCCGATGATCGGCGGCACGTAGCAGAACGCGTTGAAGAAGCTGTAGGGCGCGAGGTTGACGTTGCCGCCCTTGTCGCGCGAGGAGATCCAGCCGATCGGCCGCGGCGCCACGATGGCGTTGAACGGATCGTGCTTCAGGCCGTGGCCGTTCTTCGGCTCGTAGAAATGCAGGTCTTTGGCGGTCACGATTGCGTCCTCGTCATTCCGGGATGGTCCGTAAGGACCAGACCCGGAATCTCGAGATTCCGGGTTCGATGCTTACGCATCGCCCCGGAATGACAAAGGAGTCAACTGACGAAAATGTCAGCCCTGGCGCTCAATTGGCGCGGCCGCGCGGCGACAGGCCGGCGATCACGAAATCGATCATCTGGTCGATGGTCGGGCCCGGCTTGGTGGCACATTGGGCGATCATCTGCGGGTGGAAGAACCGCATCATCGCGGTGCAGGCGCACAGCGAGGCGAGCTGCAGGTCCTTGATCTCGAACTCCCCCGACGCCGCTCCTTGCGCGATCACCTCGCCGATAATGGAGGCGATACACTCCATATGCGCGACGCAGACGTCCCAGTCCTCCTGCATCGCGATCTCGACCATCTCATGCATCTTGGAATCGCCGACATAGCGCTCGGTGTTCATGCGATTGATGGTCGTCATCATCTGGCGCAAGCGTGGCGCCGCCGGCCCTTCCGAGCGCGCGATGCGCCGGGCCTCGATCTCGACCTCGCCCATCAGGCCGCGGGCCACGCCCTCGTGGATCGACTTCTTCGAATCGAAGAAGCGGTACACGTTGGCGGGGCTCATCCGCAGCTCTTTGGCGATGTCGGCGACCGTCGTCTTCTGATAGCCGATCTGCCGGAACAAGCGCTCCGCCACCACGAGAATCCGCTCGCGGGTGTCGGTTTCGCTATGTTCCGAGATCAGTGTCATGTTGGCCTGCTCAATCTTCAATTATTCGGCCGCTTCAGCAAGCGGAAATGCGCGTTGCGCATCGCCGGCATGCTGCGGCGCAGTATCGGTTTGCTCGGAGCCGCTTTCCTCGAGGGTCTTGCGGAACCAGAGGGCGTAAAGGCCCGGCAGATACAGCAAGGTCAGGAAAGTCGCAACAAACAAACCGCCCATGATGGTGATCGCCATCGGGCCCCAGAACGCCGAGCGCGACAGCGGGATCATGGCGAGGATGGCGGCCAGGGCCGTCAGCACCACCGGCCGGGCGCGCCGGACGGTGGCTTCGACGATCGCCTCGCGCCGGGTCAGGCCGGACGCCACGTCGCTCTCGATCTGGTCGACCAGGATCACGGCGTTGCGCATGATCATGCCGGCGAGCGCGATCAGGCCGAGCAGCGCCACGAAGCCGAACGGCTGGTTGGCGACGTTGAGCCCCAGCGAGGCGCCGACGATGCCGAGCGGCGCGGTCAGGAACACCAGGAACAGGCGCGAGAAGCTCTGCAGCTGGATCATCAGCAGCGTCAGCATCACCATCACCATCACGGGGAAGAGGATGAAGATCGACGCATTGCCCTTGGCGGATTCCTCGAACGCCCCGCCCGGCTCGATCCGGTAGGCCGGCTCGAGATGGGCCTGGATGTCCTTCAGCTTCGGCGAGATCTGGTTGGTGACGTCGGGCGCCTGCACGCCGTCGACGACGTCGGAGCGCACGGTGATCGCCATGTCGCGGTTGCGCCGCCACAGGATCGGTTCCTCATGCGCATATTCGATCTTGGCAATCTGCTGCAGCGGGACGGCGACGCCGTTGCGCGTGGTGATGGTGAGATCGCCGACGCGGCCGAGATCGAGCCGCTCGGACGGCACCGCGCGGGCGACCACGCCGACCTTCTCGATGCCGTCGCGGATCGTGGTGACCGGCGCGCCCGAGATCAGCATCGCCAGCGCCTGCGAGACGTCCTGCGGGGTCAGGCCGAGCGCGCGCGCCCGATCCTGGTCGACGGCGAGCTTCAGGTAGGGCGACTGCTCGTTCCAGTCGAGCTGGACGTCCTTGACGTTCTTGTTCTGACGCATGACGTCGCGCACCTGGTAGGCGATGTCGCGCACCTTGTTGGCATCGGGGCCGATCACGCGGAACTGGACCGGGAAGCCGACCGGCGGACCGAAATTGAAGCGGTCGACCCGGACCCGCGCCTCGTTCAAGGCGCCGTCGGCGGCGGCCTGCTCGATCTTGGCCTTGACGCGCTCTCGCGCCTCGACGTTCTTGGCGAGGATCACGATCTCGGCAAACGCCTCGTTCGGCAGCTGCGGGTTGAGGCCGAGCCAGAAGCGCGGCGATCCCTGGCCGACATAGGCGGTGTAGGTCTGGATGTCGTCATCGCCCTTCAGCAGCCCTTCGGCCTGCTTCACCGCCTTCTCGGTGACGTTGAAGGCGGTGCCCTCGGGCAGACGCAGCTGCAGGAACAGCTCGGGCCGCTCCGACAGCGGGAAGAACTGCTGCTGGACGTGGCCGAACGCAACGATGGACGCAACGAAGACGCCGACGGTCGCCGCCACCACCTTGATGCGGTGATCGACGCACCACTGCACGACGCTGCGCAGGCCGCGATACATCCGCGTCTCGTAGATCGCGTGCGGATCGTGGTTCTGGTGCACCTTGATGTTGGGCAACAGCTTGACGCCGATATAGGGCGTGAAGATCACCGCGACGAACCAAGAGGCGACCAGCGAGATCGCCACGATCCAGAAGATGCCGCCGGCATATTCGCCGACCGCCGAATTGGCAAAGCCGATGGGGAGGAAGCCAGCGGCCGTGACCAGCGTTCCCGTGAGCATCGGAAACGCGGTGGATTCCCAGGCAAAGGACGCCGCCTTCATGCGGTCCCAGCCCTGCTCCATCTTCACCACCATCATCTCGACCGCGATAATGGCGTCGTCGACCAAAAGGCCGAGCGCAATGATCAGCGCGCCGAGCGTGATACGGTGCAGGTCGAGCGACATTGCGTTCATCACGATGAAGACGATGCCGAGCACCAGCGGCACCGACAGCGCGACCACGATGCCGGTGCGCCAGCCGAGCGCGACAAAGGAGACGAACAGCACGATCGCGAGCGCCTCGACGAAGGAGTGCACGAACTCGCCGACGGCGTGCTCGACCACCTTGGGCTGGTCGGCGATCTGCTGGACATCGACGCCCTGCGGCACCGCCTTCAGGAACTCGGCGGTCGCCTTCTGGACCTCCTTGCCGAGCTCGAGGATGTTGGCGCCCTTGGCGGTGACGACGCCGATGCCGAGCGCCGGCTTGCCTTCCTGACGCACCTTGAAGCTCGGCGGATCGACATAGCCGTGGCTTACGGTCGCGATATCACCGAGCCGGAACACGCGGCCGTTGCTCTCGACCGGCGTCTCGGCAACCGCCTTGACGCCGTCAAGCGCGCCGGTGACGCGCAGCGGCACGCGCTGCGATGAGCTCTCGACGGTACCGGCCGGGGTGACGTTATTCTGCTTGGCGAGCGAATCGAACAGCGCCTGCGGCGTAATGCCGAGCGTCGCCAGCTTGGCATGCGAGAACTCGACGAAGATGCGCTCGTCCTGGGTGCCGTAGAGATCGATCTTGGTGACGCCGGGCACCTTCAGCAGGCGCTGACGAAAACCCTCCGCGACCTTCTTGAGCTGCGCATAATTGGCGCCGTCGCCGGTCATCATATAGAGGATCGAATCGACGTCGGAGAATTCGTCGTTGACGACGGGACCGAGGATGCCGGAGGGCAGCTCGCCCTGCACATCGACCAGCTTCTTGCGCAAGAGATAGAAGAGATAGGGCACGTCCTTCGGCGAGGTCGAATCCTTGAAGGAGACCTGCATCGCCGTGAAGCCCGGCTTGGAATAGGTCTGCACCTTGTCGAAGAACGGCAGCTCCTGCAGTTTCTTCTCGATCGGATCGGCGACCTGCATCTGCATTTCCTGCGAGGTCGCGCCCGGCCACATCACCGAGACGTTCACCACCTTGACGGTGAAGAACGGATCCTCGGCGCGGCCGAGCTTCTCATAGGAAAAGAAGCCGGCGGCGGCGAGGATGATCATCAGGAACAGGACCAGCGTCGGATGGCTGACCGCCCAGGCCGAAAGGTTGAAGCGCTTCATCGAACTCTCCAAGTTCTAGACCAGTCCCAGAACCGTTTCCGCTGCTATGCGAGGGTTAGAACGACAGCGACGACACGACCCGCACCTTCTGGCTCGGATCGAGTTTCTGCACACCGAGGGCGACCACCTTGGCGCCATCGTCGACGCCGCCGGAGATGACGACGTTGTTGCTCTCATAGGCCTTCACCTTGACCGGCTTCAGCGCGATGTCGCCCTTGTCGTCGACGATGTAGAGCGAGGGATCGCCGCCCTGGCTGTACAGCGCCGACAGCGGCAACTTGGCGACGCGCTCGCTCGCCTTGTCGGCGAGCGTCAGCGTCGCGGTCATGCCGAGCGAAACCGCCTCGTCCGCGTCCGGCAGCGAGAATTTTGCGAGATAGGTGCGGGTGGCGGGATCGGCCTGCGGTGCGACCTCGCGCAGCTTGGCGGCATAGCTCTTCTTGGCATCCGACCACAGCGTCACCGTGGCTACGCCCGACCTAGCACGAGCAAGAAGCGTCTCTGGGATCGCGACGACAGCTTCCTTCTCGCCAAGTCGGGCGACACGGATCGAAGCCTGGCCCGCGGCAACCACCTGGCCGGGCTCGATCATGGTCGCTGTGACGACACCCCGGGTGTCGGCCACCAGCGTTGCATAAGAGAGGGAATTCTTGGTCAGCTCGACCGAGCGCTCGGCACGGTTCAGCCGCGCGCGGGCCTCGTCGCCGGCGGCCTTGGCGGAATCGAGCGCCGCATCGGTGGTCCAGCCCTTGGCCTTCAGATCCTTGGCGCGCTGTTCGGCGGCCGCCGCCTGCGCCAGCACGCCGGTGGCGGCGCGGAATTCCGCCTCGGCCTGCTCGGCCTGCAGCTTCAGGTCGACCTCGTCGAGGGTGGCCAAGGGCTGGTCGACGTCGACTGTCTGTCCGACCTCGACCAGCCGCTTGGCCACCTTGCCGGTGACCCGAAAGCCCATATCGGCTTCGATACGGGGCTTGATGGTGCCGACAAAGCTGCGCTCAGGGGTTTCAGCTTCATAATGGACGGTCGCCACCAGAACCGGGCGTCCCGGATCGGCGTTTTCAGCCGCCTTTTCATTGCAGCCGGTCAGCGCGAACACCGCGAAAGCCAGCGACGCTCCGGTTAAGAGCCTGTAATAGCTCGAGAAAACGGAACGAACGAACATCTGAAATCTCCATCGGGCTGACGACTGATGAAGAGTATCGATTTATCACTGATAAATGTCAATATTCGTCAGTGATAACCAATTCGTGAGCGGGATCGGATTTGGCGGGTGCGGAGTTCGGAAAATGCGTAGCCCGGGTGAAGCGGAGCGAAATCCGGGACCTCACCGGTGGCGGGAGGGTCCCCGGATTGCGCTACGCTCCATCCGGGCTACGGGAGCACGTGATTTGAGGGCGAGCTACTTCGCGCCGGCGAACTCGGTCTTGGTCTCATGGCTGCCGAGGAAAACCAGCAGGCCCGCGGCGAGCGGCAGCAGCGACAGCACCAGCAGGCCGGTCGACGTGCTGCCGGTGGCTTCCTTGACCCAGCCGATCAGATAGGGCCCGCCGAAACCGGCGAGGTTGCCGATCGAGTTGATCAGCGCGATCGCGCCGGCGGCGGCGGTGCCGGAGAGCCAGGCGGTCGGCAACGTCCAGAACACCGCGAAGGTGCAGAACACGCCGATCGCGGCGACCGTCAGCACCACCATCGTCATGACCGGATCGGTGATGTAGCTGGAGACGGCGAGCGCCAGCGCGGTCAGCAGCAGCGGCGCGCCGACATGGAACACGCGCTCGCGGGTGGCATCGGAACGGCGCGCCCACAGGATCATCGCGACGGTGCCGAATGCGTACGGGATCGCGGTGACGAAGCCGGTCTGCGCGTTGGTGAGACCGAACGCCTTGACGATCTGCGGCAGCCAGAACTGCATGCCGTAGAGCGAGGCGACGAAACCGAAATAGATCGCGCTCAGCGCCAGCACCTTCGGCGAGGACAGCGCCTCGCCCAGCGTGAAATGCTTCGCCGCATGCTTGGCCGCGACCTCGGCGTCGAGCTTCGCCTTGAGCCACGCCTTCTGCTCGGCCGAGAGCCACTCGGCCTTCTCCGGCCGGTCGGTCAGATAGAACCAGGTGACGATGCCGAGCAGCACCGAGGGAATGCCCTCGATGACGAACAGCCACTGCCAGCCCTTCAAGCCCATCACGCCGTCGAGGCCGAGCAACAGGCCGGAGATCGGCGCGCCGATCACGGTCGAGATCGGGACCGCGAGCGCGAAGGCGGCGAGGAAGCGCGCACGATACTCGGCCGGGTACCAGTAGGTCAGATAGAGGATGATGCCGGGGAAGAAGCCGGCCTCGGCCACCCCGAGGAAGAAGCGCAGCGCGTAGAAGCTGTGCTCGTCATAGACCGCCGCCATCAACGCCGAGAGGATGCCCCAGCTCACCATGATGCGGGCGATCCACTTGCTGGCGCCGAACCGCTCCAGCGCCAGGTTGCTCGGCACCTCGAAAATGAAATAGCCGATGAAGAAGATGCCGGCGCCGAACGAGAACACCACCGGCGAGAACTTCAGCTCGCTGTTCATGGTGAGCGCGGCGAAACCGAGATTGACGCGGTCGAGATAGGAGAAGAAGTAGGCCAGGATCAGGAACGGGATCAGCCGCCAGGAGATCGCGCGGATCGTCGACGTCTCGATCTCGCTGCGGGCGCCGCGATCCGGCGCGATGGTTGCTGTCTGGCTCATAAGCGTCCCCCCGGGTGTTGCTTGCCGTGAGGATTATTGGCTGGCTCCGCTTTGAGCAATGGCAAAAACTCATAGCTCACAGCGCAAACGGGAAACCTAAGCGACAAACGGACGGCCAGCGGCGACAGTGCTGAAGCGCGATGCGGTTAGGTGGAATCGGGTCCCGCGGCGAACTCGCTGCACCTCTCCCGCTTGCGGGGGAGGTCGGTTCCCATCGACAGATGCGAACCGGGTGGGGCTCTCTCCGCGATACGACTCGTGGAGAGAGCCCCCACCCTAGCCTTCCCCCGCAAGCGGGAGAGGGAACGCAGATGCGATGCTGATGCTTACTCAACGCAATCTGATCATCTATGGAAGCTAGTCCGCGAGCTGGAAGCGCTCGAAGCGGTCGAGCTCTTCCTCGATGCGCCGCTTCAGCTCCTTGCGTGCCGCCTGCTTCTTGCCGTTGCCGACCCAGCTCCATTTCTGCATCAGGAGCTTCTTGTTCTGCCGGTCGGTCTTGAGGTCGAGGGCGGCGACGATGTCGTCGCCGACCAGCACGGGCAGCGCGAAATAGCCGAACAGGCGCTTCTCCTTCGGCACATAGGCCTCGAAACGGTGGCCATAGCCGAAGAACAGCTCGGTGCGCTTGCGCTGGATGATCAGCGGATCGAACGGCGAAAGGATGTGAACCAGGGTGGGATCACCCTCGCCGGTCGCGTCCAGCACCTCGGGCCGCGCCCAATGCTCCTGCTTGCCGGCGCCTTCCAGCGCGACCTGGACCAGTTCCTTGCGGCGCACGCGCGCCTCGATCAGGCTGCGCACCGCCTTCTTGCTCGGCGCATCGAGATGGCAGATCGAATCCAGGCTGACGATGCCCTGCGAGCGCAGCGCGCGGTCGAGCAGATAGGCGGTGCGGGCCGAGGCCGGGGCCGGCTTCGGCGGCTTGTCCCAGCCGAAGTGCCGGGTCATCAGCTCATAGGTCTTCAGCATGCCGGCGCGCTCGCTGATCGTGACCACGCCGCCGTAGAAGGCGAGCTGCAGCGCGCGCTTGGAGGGCTTGCGGCTCTGCCAGAGATGCTCCTTCTCCGTCAGCACGTCGTCGTCGATGTCGCGGATGGTCAGCGGACCAGCCCGCAGCAGCCGCAGCACCTTGCGCGTGTCCGCTGGGGTCACCGACGAGAACCATTTATGGCCCTCGCGCTTGTGTGCCTTCATCGCCGGCAGGAAGATGCCGATGTCCTTGGACGGAATGTAGGACAGCGCGTGCGTCCAGTACTCGAACACGCTCTTGTCCCGGCTCTGCGCCTGCTTGAGGTCGGCGCGGCGGTAGTCCGGAATGCGGCTGAACAGGATGTGGTGATGGCAGCGCTCGATCACGTTGATGGTGTCGATCTGCACATAGCCGAGATGATCGACGGCGGCCGCCACCGCTGACGCCCCCTTGCCGAACGGCACCTGGGTATCGAGCCGCTGCGCGCGCAGCCAGATGTGGCGGGCGGCAGCATTGTTCAACGAAAGGGGTTCGGCGGCGCGGGACATTGCCCCAGCAATGTAGTGAGATTCGCGCAGCTGTGGAGAGCCGCGCGGCGGAAATCAGCTCCGCATCATTCGGAGCGGCTACGTCGATCCGACGACCCGCCGCAACCACGGAACGTCCCCGATCGCCGCCGCGAGCGCGGCGCTTTCTCCATGGAAGATGCGGGACGAATGACCGCCGACCGGAAACCAGCCACGGCCATCTTCGGCGTCCCGCCGATATTCCTCGAAGCCGTTGGTGCCGTCCGGGCGAAGGAAGATATCGACGCAGCGCGAGGCAGCTTCGTCATTGATCGAGCGGAGGACGCGATTGATGTTGGCCATGATGTCCTCGCTTCCCGTCTGCCTGCCTGGCGCAAGGCAGGGCGGCACACCCAACCGTGACCCAGATCACATTCCGGGCTTTGAACCGGTCCTATTCTTCCAGCATCAAAACGACAGCAAGCCGGATTGGCTAGCCCGACATTTGAGGACGAAAACCATGACCCGCTCTTTTTCCTTGTCTTTTCTGACAATCGGCGCCGCGCTGTCGATGACGGCGGGCGTCGCACTGGCCGGCAGCGAGGCCGTTCCGGCCGCCCAGATTCTCAATGCGCTGAAGCCGAAGTCGGCCACCCGCGGCCTTTCCGCCGGCACGCAGGTCGACCTCGCGGCTTCCGCCAAGGAGGCAAGCTTCCTCAACACCGTCCGCAACCGGCAGACCCGTTCGTTGTCGCGCGTTGAACGCCAGGAGATCGCCGACATCGCGGCGAACAAGCCGAAGATCGATCTGGAGATCCACTTCGACTACAACTCGGCCGACATCAGCAAGGGCTCGACCCAGGCGGTGCAGGAGCTCGGCAAGGCACTGTCCGATGCCAGCATGAAGGGCTCGACCTTCGTCGTCGCCGGCCACACCGACGCGATCGGCGGCGAGGCCTATAACCAGGACCTGTCGGAGCGCCGCGCCGACACCATCAAGAAATTTCTGGTCGAGCATTACGGCCTGAACGGCTCGGATCTCGTGACGGTCGGCTACGGCAAGACCCAGCCGAAGGACCCGAGCGCGCCGATGGACCCGACCAATCGACGCGTGCAGGTCGTCAACATGGATACCAAGACCGCCTCGCAGTAATCTCCCGCAGCCTCGATCCGCCTGCCATGCCCGGCAGGCGGATCACTCTACTTCAAAGACCGTCATATCCAGCCCTGAAACAGCATCAACCGGTTGAACGTCGCCATCGACGTCTCGATGACAGCGGCCGTGACCGGCAGCATCGCAACAAACCCCGCGCATCCAACCGCAACGAACGCCCACAGCAGCCAGCGCGGCGCACCCTTGCGCGTCAAGGCGTAGACCAGCACGAAACTCGCGGTGGTCGCCGCGGGGAGATAGTAATAGATGAAACCGAGCGTGCGCGGCAGCAGCGCCCAGGCGAGATACGGGCCGAGGTAGAACGCCAGCACGAGAAATGCATCACGGCCGCGCCCGACGATCCAGTCGCGCAGCGCAATGATCAGCGCGATCAATGCCGGCCACAGCACCAACGGGTTGCCGAGGAGCACGATCGCGGCGAACCTGTCATCGCCGACCTTCTCGAACAGGTACCAGACAGGGCGCACCAGGAACGGCCAGGACGGCCATGAGCTCATATAGGTGTGGCCCGCGATGGCGGCCGTGGTGTTGTCGGCAAAGATGCGACGCTGCGCCTCCATGATATCCGTGAACGAGAGGCCGTAGAGCGGCACGAAGGTCGCGAGATAGACGGCCGCCGGGATCAGCACGAAGCAGACCATGAAGTGCGGAACACGAAAATCCGGCCACAGCTCCGGCCGGTACCAATCCTCCGCATTGGCGTCGGCAAAGCGCGTGCGCCAGCCCTGCATCAAGCGGATCGCAGCGACGATCGCGATGCAGGTCGCGAGCACGAACAACCCGCTCCATTTGCAGGCACTGGCAAGCCCTGCGAAGAGCCCCGCCAGCGCAAAGGCGGATTGCGGCTGCTTTTGCCTGAAGCCGTGGACGAACGCCGCGATCGCGAACAGGCCGAAGGCGAGCGCGAAAATATCCAGCATCGCGATCCGCGACTGCACGAACAGCATCTGGTTGAAGAAGGCGAGCAGCGCGGCCGCGATCGCGCGTTGCTGCGACGCGAACAGCGCAAGCCCGCCGAGATAGACACCGACCAGCGCCAGCGCACCGAACAGCGCCGCGGGATAGCGCCATCCCAGCGGCACGTCGCCGAATGCCTTGATCGAGAGGGCGATGATCTCCTTGGCGAGCGGCGGATGCATCGGGTTGAGGATCGGGGCCTCGCGCACCGGCAGCAGCATCTGCCGCGCCGCCGGCACATAGTGCACCTCATCGAAATAGAGCTTGTCCGGCGCGGTGATCCCGAGCAGCAGCACGACATGGGCGACGACGAAGACGATTGCCGCGACGATCGCCGCGCGCGCGGCGGGACTTCGCGGAACAGAAGGAGATTTGGATACGATGTTCAAAGGGCAAGCACGGTGCGAGGGGAACGCAGCTTGCGACAATTATACGATATCGGCTGCATCCGCGACCGTCGCCACGGTCAAGTGACGGAACCATCGCGCCCATACTGTTATGCCCCGCTTCATGCTGGGCATCCAGTACGCCGCGGCCTGTCGGCCGAGCACCGAAGTCTCTGGAAATGCTGGATCGCCCGGTCCCGTCTACGCCAAGGCTTCGACGAGGCCACGAATCCCTGACGCGCCGAAGCTTTAGCGAAGGCGGCGCGCCGGGCGATGCCAGCCAAGCCCTAACTCACGCCGCCGCCTCACCCTCAAAGGCCCGGCGCAGACCTTCGATATCGAGCTTGATCATCCCGAGCACGGCCTGCATCACGCGCGCGGCGCCGGCGGCGTCGGACCCGCCGAGAAATTGGCGGACCGCCGCCGGCACGATCTGCCAAGCGACGCCGTAGCGATCGCGCAGCCAGCCGCACTGCTCAGCGGTGCCGCCGGCCGCGAGCAACGCGTCCCACAGGCGATCGACCTCGGCCTGATCGACGCAGTCGATCGCGAACGAGACCGCGTGGGAATGCTCCATTCTCATCCCGCCGTTCAGCGCCATGAAGCGCTGACCGGCGAGCGTGAATTCGACCAGCAGCACCGTGCCGGCCTTCCCGCCGGGGCTGTCGATGACATTCTTCTGGACGGTCTCGATCCGCGAACCGGGCAGCAGCGAAACGTAGAAGTTCGCGGCCTCCTCGGCCTCGCCGTTGAACCACAGGCAGGGAGATACCTTGGACATGCTTGAGCTCCTCGTGATGACGGGATGCGATCAGGCGGTCGCCGCGGCGGACTGCGCCTTCATCGCCGCCTCGACGTCCATCCACATCACTTCCCAGATGTGACCATCGGGATCCTCGAAGCTGCGGCCGTACATGAAGCCGTAATCCTGCTGCGGCGACGGATCGGCGCTGCCGCCCGCGCCCTTCGCCTTGGTGACATAGCCGTCGACCGCGTCGCGGCTGTCGGCGGACAGGCAGATCAGCACTTCACTTGTGGTTTTGGTGTCGGCAATTTTCTTCGGAGTGAACTCGCGGAACTTGTCGTGCGTGAGCAGCATGACGTGAATCGTGTCGGAGATCACCATGCAGGACGCGGTGTGGTCGGAAAATTGCGCGTTCTTGGTCGCGCCGATCGCCTCGTAGAAGGCGGTCGCGTGGGCGAGATTGCTGACCGGCAGGTTGACGAAGATCATTGTCGGCTTGGCCATGAAAGGCGCTCCTTTTCGCGGGGTTGTGCCCCGAGGACGAACCGCCTCCCCGCGTCCCGACATCACCGTGCCGATTTTTCTTGCGGCGTCCTGCCGCAGGGCGACGTCAGGTTGCAATCGGTGTCGGCATGGTCAGGAATGCCCGCGTCACATGCCAGAACAGCTCCCGATTGGTGGCAAGCGCCACCGAATGGGCGGTGCCGGGCAGGATGATGAACTGCCGGTCGCCGTTCGGCAGCTTGTTGAAGAACTCCTCGAGGTCCGGAACAGCGGCGATGCCGTCATATTCGCCGCGGACCAGCAGCACCGGCGCCAGCACCCTCTCCGGATGCACGACCGGCAAATTGGCGGTCATGTCGAGATAGGTGCCGGTCGGGATCTGGTCGCCGAACTGCATCTCGACATCGGCCAGCAGCTCGACCACGGTGGGGTCCGACGTGCCGGGCCTGTCGCGGGTTGCGATCGAGCGGATCATGTCGCGGTCGCGCTTGCGCATGTTGTGGCTGCGATAATAAGCGAGCTGCTCGGCGCGCTTGGCCAGCGTCGGCGAGCCCTCGCCCTTGTAGGTGAAGGCGGCGAACACCAGCCGGTCGATGCGCTCGGGCGCGGCCATCGCGAATGCGCCGGCCCGCAGCGCGCCGGAGGATTCGCCGACGAAGTGATATCGGCCCTGCCCGGTCTCGCGCGCGATCACCTCGGCCGCGGCCTTCAGATCCTCGACGCCGCTCGCGATGTCCGCATTGCCCGACGTGCGGCCGGACTTGCCGTAGTTCTCGTGGTCCATGGTCCAGCAGTCGAAGCCGTAGCGGGCAAATGTGTTCAGCAGCGAATACTCGCCCTTGCCCGGCACCGTGAGGTCGAACACCCGTGATGTCACCGACGAGCCGTGGACGAAGAACACCACGGGCCGCGCCGGCTCGCCCGGCTTCGGCGCACCGATCCGCTTGCGGAACATCCACAAGGGGATGTCGCCCTTCTTAGCCCAGTATTCGTTGCTCCATATTTCTCCTTCGGCAGGAACCGCGGTCGCGGCCTGTGCCGACGCTGCGCCGAGCACGCCGGCTGCCGTTGCAATGCCGATGCCTTTGATCATGCTGCGCCGCGAATGGTCAGATGACATCAAGGTTCGCTCCCTTCCGGATTTCTTCGTCCGATCCGGTGCGATCGAGCATAGCAGCGCCCATGTCCGGTTGCGCGACGGGCGCATCTCGCGTCCGCCAATCCGATGCACGATTTTGTGAATGCGGTTTCCGGCCAACGGCGCGGACGACGGGCGGACTTGGTCCTAGTCTCCGCGGCGATCCGACCGGAAAAATCCGGCGAGAAGCGGGAGCGAAGAATGAGCAGCAATCTCACCGACGATGAACTTGCCGCCTTGATGCCCTCCGAACTGTGCCAGCACCAGACGCCGATCCCGACCCAGATCGTCTCCAGCGACGAATTCTATCCTGACCCGCAGAACGAACGTCAGCGCGAGGTCGAGGCGCGGCTGCTCGCGATGGCCGACGATCTCGGCGGCAAGCAGGGCCTCGATCGCCGCAGATTCTTCCAGACCGCGGCCGGCATGGCCGCCTCCTTCGTCGCGATGAACCAGGTCTACGGGGAGCTGTTCGCGGTGACGCCGGCGGAGGCCGCGACACCCGCGATGGCGCAGGAGCGCGCCAACGCCCTGAAGGACCAGTTCATCATGGACATGCACACGCATTTCCTTCGCGACGACACCCGCATCATGGGTTTTGTGGAAATGCGCAAGGCGGTCGGCAAGGCCGGCTGGAACAAGGAGCTCAACGATCACGAGCAGACCATCGAGGATCTCAAGTTCGACAACTACAAGAAGGAGATGTTTCTCGATTCCGACACCAAGATCGCGCTGATCTCCTCGGCGCCGTCGGATATCGAGCAGGACTGGTTCCTGACCAACGAGCAGATGGCCGACGCGCGCAAGAAAATGAACGACGAGGCCGGCTCGCGGCGCGTGTTCTGCCACGCCATCTTCACGCCCGGGCAGCCCGGCTGGCTCGACAAGCTCGACGCCGCATTGGCGCTCAAGCCGGAATCCTGCAAGGGCTACACGATCGGCGACAACACCCACAAGGAGATCAGCCGCTACCCCTGGCGGCTGGACGACGAGAAGGTCGCCTATAAGGGTTATGAGAAGATGGTGAAGGCGGGCATCAAGAATGTCTGCGTCCACAAGGGGCTGTTCCCGCCAGGAATCGAGAAGCAGTATCCGAATCTGCGCGGCTTCGCCGACGTTGCCGATGTCGGAAAGGCCGCCAAGGACTGGCCGCAGCTCAACTTCATCATCTACCACTCGGCCTATCGCCATGTCGGCGGCGATCCGAAGGTCGCGCTCGCCGAATTCGAGCGCACCGGCCGCATCGCCTGGACCTCGGATCTCGCCGACATCCCGGCGCAGTATGGCGTCAACAATGTCTATGGCGACGTCGGGCAATTGTTCGCGACCACGCTGGTCGCCGAGCCCAATGTCTGCGCCGCGCTGATGGGTACCTTGATCAAGGGGCTCGGCGTCGACCACATCTGCTGGGGTACCGATGCGCTGTGGACCGGCGCGCCGCAATGGCAGATCGAGGGCCTGCGGCGGCTGGAGATCCCCGAGATGATGCAGAAGAAGTTCGGCTATGCACCGCTCGGCCCCGCCGACGGGCCGGTGAAGACGGCGATCTTCGGCGACAACAACGCCCGGCTCTACAACATCCAGCCGAAGCGCGCGATGCTCGACCTCAAGGGCGATCGATTTGCGATGATGAAGGCGCAGTATGAGAAGGCCGGCCCCGAACCGTCGAATACGCGTTACGGCTATGTCGTGCCGAACGGTGTGATCGATCACCGGGTGTTTGCGTAGGGGTTAGGCCCCGTCATTGCGAGCGCAGCGAAGCAATCCATATCTCCGCTCGGGGACGGATGGATTGCTTCGTCGCTTCAGCGCAAGATTGCCTGCAATTTTGCCGCGAGCCCCTCGCAATGACGGAAAAGGTCACCTCCCCGTAAACCTCGGCTTGCGCTTCTCGCTGAATGCCCTGGCGCCTTCCTTGAGGTCCTCGCTGTCCTTGATGGCGTCGAGCTGCCGGCGCACTTCCGCGACCGTCTCCAGCGGCCCCTTCGGCATCGTGTCACGCGCGAGCTTCTTGAGCGCCTGCACCACCAGCGGCGCGTTGCCCGCGATCTTGGCCGCCAGCTCCTGCGCCGCCGCAAGGTGCTGGCCCGGCGGCGTGATGCGGTTGACGAAGCCGATCTGGTAGGCCCGCTCGGCCGATAGCTCCTCGCCGACGAGCAGGAACTCCATCGCGATCTTGTGCGGCATGCGCGCCAGCACCGAGGAGACGCCGCCGCCGGTGGTGCCGATCTTGGCTTCCGGATAGACGAACCGCGTCGTTTCCGAGGCGACGCAGATGTCGGCCATCTGCACCAGCACGAAGCCGCCGCCCACCACCCAGCCCGACGTCGCCGCTATCACCGGCTTGTCGAGCTCGACGCCAAGCCCGGGCACCGCCTGCCACATATTGGCGGGGAAATCCCGGACGTCGGCGCCGACACAGAAGTACTTCTCCTCGGCCGAGGCCAGCACCGCGACGCGGTCATCGCTGTCGCGAAAGCGCCGCCAGGCTTGCTGCAATTCGTCGCACAGCGCGTTGTTGAGCGCGTTGTGCGAGGAGACGCGGTCCATCGTGATGGTCGCGACGTGGTCGGCGCTCTCGTAACGCACGAGCGTCATGCTGGCCTCCTCCCCTGGACTGTCATTCCGGGGCACGCGAAGCGTGAACCCGGAATCTCGACGCAAATGTCGGGGCTATTTCTTCTCGTCGGGATGGCGGTGCACCGGATCGACCCACAGCACGGTCTCCGGCTTCTCGATCGGCTCGATGTCGAGGTTGATCGCAACCGCCTCGCCGTCGGAGCGCACCAGCACGCATTCCAGCACCTCGTCGCGGCTGGCATTGATCTCCTGATGCGGCACGTAGGGCGGCACGAAGATGAAATCGCCGGGGCCGGCCTCGGCGGTGAACTGCAGCTTCTCGCCCCAGCGCATCCGCGCCTTGCCCTTCACGACATAGATGATGCTTTCGAGATGGCCGTGATGATGCGCGCCGGTCTTGGCGTCCGGCTTGATGCTGACGGTGCCCGCCCACAATTTCTGCGCGCCGACCCGGGCAAAATTGATCGCGGCCTTGCGGTCCATGCCGGCGGTCGACGGCACATTCGGATCGAGCTGGTTGCCGGGAATCACGCGGACGCCGTCGTGCTTCCAGCGCTCGTCGTCGTGATGGTGATGGTCGTGGGAATGGGTGTGATCGCGGGAACCGCTCATCGTTCTTGCTTTCGTTGGCCTGATTTCGTGCGTGGAACGCTAGCGAAAAGCGGCCGCGCAGGCGAGCGGAAAATCGGAACATCGCCAAATCGGAACATCGCCATGTTCCGGCGCGTTATCTCAGCGTATTCGAAGGAGTAATTTCATGGGTAGCACGACCGATAGGATCAAGGGCACGGCCAACGAGGCGATCGGCAGGTTCAAGCGGCGTCTTGGCAAGGTCACCGGCTCTCCGGCGATGCAGGGCAGAGGCGCGATCCTGGAAGCCAAGGGCAAGGGACAGAAGGCACTCGGCGGCATCAAGAGGATCGTCGGCAGGGTGACCTCAGCGGCTCACTGGCCTCGCTGAACGAGAAATGGCACGGCCGCCCCATCGAGCCGGCCATTCGAGCATGAACGACGCTGCTCAGCCGCGCGGGCGCGGATGCGCCAGCACATCCGGATGTGCCAGCACATCCGGATTGACGACGTTGGTCGGCGTGCCGGCCGCGTAGGCCAATATCTGGTCGAAGATGTCGGTGAACTGGATTTCGTACTCGTCGCGCGAGACGTAGCCGAGATGCGGCGTGCAAACCACATTGTCCATGTTGAGCAGCGGGTCCGCTGTGTCGCGCAGCGGCTCCTTCTCGTAGACGTCGATCGCGGCCATGCCTGGCCGGCCGCCACGCAACGCATTGACCAGCGCGCCGGGCTCGATCAGCGGCGCGCGGCTGGTGTTGACGATCAGCGCGGTCTGTTTCATTTGCGCGAGATCTGCCGCCGTGACGATGCCGCGCGTCGCGTCGACCAAGCGCATATGCAGCGACAGCACGTCGCAGCGGGCAAAGAAATCCGCCTTGCTGGCTGATGTCTCATAGCCATCAGCGCGCGCCTTCGCCATCGCCGGCTCGCGCGCCCAGACCAGCACGTTCATGCCGAACGCCTTGCCATAGCCCGCGACCACGGCGCCGATGCGGCCGTAGCCATAGATGCCGAGCGTCTTGCCGCGCAGCGTATGACCGACGCCGATCTGCCACTTGCCCGCCTTCAGCGCCGCCATCTGTTGCGGGATCGCGCGCATCGCCGCGAGGATCATGCCCCAGGTGAACTCGGCAGTGGCGTAGGACGGCGTATCGGCATGCTGGCTCGACGACACGATGATGCCGAGCCGCGTGCAGGCGTCGATGTCGATATGCGGATAGACGCTGCGCTGGCTGATCAGCTTCAGCTTCGGCAGACGTTCGAGCAGCGGCGTGCGGATCTGGGTTCGCTCGCGGATCAGGACCAGTGCGTCGGTATCGCGCAGCCGTTCGGCGAGTGCATCGACGTCCTGGACATGATCGTTCCAGATCTTGACGTCATGCCCGTCGAGCTTGCGGTAACAATCGAGGGTACGCAGCGTGTCGAAATAATCGTCGAGGATCGAAATCTTCATCGCTGCGCCCTTGTTGTTGTGGGCCGGTTACTTGACGCCCATCGGCTTATTTGACGCCAAGCAGTTCGACGTCGAACATCAGCGTGGCGTTCGGCGGGATCACGCCGCCGGCGCCGCGCGCGCCATAGCCGAGGTTCGGCGGGATGATCAGGGTGCGCTTGCCGCCGACCTTCATGGTGGCGACGCCCTCGTCCCAGCCCTTGATCACGTGGCCCTGGCCGATCGGAAATTCGAACGGCTCGTTGCGATCGACGGAGGAGTCGAATTTCTTGCCCTTCTGGCCGTTCTCGTAGAGCCAGCCGGTATAGTGCATGACGCAGGTCTGGCCGGTCTTCGGCGAGGCGCCGGTGCCGACCTTGCTGTCGATGATCTGGAGGCCTGAAGCTGTGGTCATGGGCTTTCCTGCAGTTTGGGCCGTTGCCGTCCCGCTGACAACGGACGTGGAGACTGCCGCCGCAAGGCCGGCAAATGCAGTCTTGATGATCGTGCGTCGGGAAGATCGCATCTTGCACCTCTCGTGAAGGACGGCCGTCTCTAGCCCAGTGCGGGTCGAATCCCTAGCCATTTTTCAGTGACCGGCCATGCCGCCGTCGCGGTCCAGCGCAAAATCGCCGATCAATGGCGACGACGCGCCCGCGATGAGATCACCGATCAGTTGCGCCGCCAGATATGAGTAGGTGATGCCGGTGACGGGCTTCCGCGGGGCAGGACTAGCACCATCCCCGCGACAACACCTTGTTTCCGGCGGCCCCTGATCGGCCGCGACAATCAGTAGCCGAGCGCGCAGCCGTCCTTGCGCGGATCGGAGCCGCCGGTCAGCGTCCCCTTGTCCCAATCGATCCAGATGCCCTGCCCACCGCCGAGCGGCGCGACCACGCTGGTGGTCTTGTGACCGATCTTCTTCAGGCCTTCGACGATCTCCGCCGGCACAGAGTCCTCGAGCTGGTAGACGCCTTCGTAGTGCAGGCCGCGCGGCATATCGATGGCTTCCTGAATGTCGCAGCCATAGTCGAGCATGTTGGTCAGCACACGGGTCTGGCCGACCGGCTGGTACTGCCCGCCCATCACGCCGTACGGCATCAGCGCACGGCCGTTCCTGGTGACCAGCGCCGGGATGATGGTGTGCAGCGGACGCTTGCCCGGTGCGATGCAATTCGGATGTCCGGGCTGGATGCGGAAGCCGCCGGCGCGGTTCTGCAGCAGGACGCCGGTCTTGTTGGAGACGATCGCCGAGCCGAACGAATGCGCGATCGAATTGATGAACGAGCAGACGTTGCGATCCTTGTCGACCACCGTGATGTAGACCGTCGACGGATTCATCGGCGGCGCGACGTTCGGCAGTTCGAGCAGCCGGTCCATCCGGATGTTCTTGATGTGCTCTTCGGCGAATTCCCTGGCGAGGATGCCGGCAACGTCGACATGCACGTGCTGGGGATCGCCGATATGCTGCTCGCGCATCATGTAGGCGATGCGTGCCGCCTCGGCCTCGAGATGGAAGCGCTCGATGCTGAGCGGCTTGAACTTGGTCAGGTCGAAGCGCGACAGGATGTTGAGCATGACCAGCATGGTGATGCCGGGGCCGTTCGGCGGGCACTGCCAGACGTCGTAGCCCTTGTACATCGTGCCGATCGGCGAGGTCGCCTCGGTCGAGTGCGCGGCGAAGTCCTCGAGCGTGTGCAGACCGCCGATGCCGCGCAGCGTGTCGACCATGTCGGCGGCGATCTCGCCGCTATAGAAGGCGTCGCGGCCCTTTTGCGCGATCGCGCGCAGCGTCTTGCCGAGCTCGGGCTGGCGGATCACGTCGCCGGCAACCGCGGGCTTGCCGTGCGGCAACAGATAGCGCTCGGTGTTGGTGCCGTTCTTCAGCTTCTCGAAGCCGTTCTTCCAGTCGAAGGCGATACGCGGAGCGACCACGTAGCCCTCTTCGGCGGCCTTGATCGCGGGCTGCAGCAGCCGGTCGAAGCCGAACTTGCCGTGGTCCTTCAGGATCACGTCCCAGGCATCGACCGCGCCGGGAATGCTGACCGCATGTGCCGAGGTCAGCGGCACCGAATGGATCTTGCGCTCGAGATACCAGTCGGCGGTCGCCGCCATCGGCGCCCGGCCGCTGCCGTTATAGGCGGTGATCTTGCCTTCCCCCCTCGGCTGGATCAGCGCGAAGCAATCGCCGCCGATGCCGGTCGATTGCGGCTCGATGACGCCGAGCAGCGCGCAGGCTGCAACCGCCGCGTCGGCGGCCGTGCCGCCCTCGCGCATCACCTCGATGGCCGCGAGCGCCGCTTCCGGATGCGACGTCGCCACCATCGCGTTCTGGGCGTGGACCGTGGAACGGCCGGCGAAATGGAAATTCCTCATAACGGAGTGCTCGCTTGATCGTGATGGTCTGATGCGGCTGCGGCGGATGATGCCAAGGGAGTACAAAGTACATGGCACACTCATCCCCGGCTGAGCAATGCCTGGCATGCCAGGGGAATTATCCCGACAATGCATGGCTTTGCGGGTTTCGCCGGCCTGGCCGGCCTGATAAACCCCGGCGATGCCCTTCAAGGTCGCCGCCTTCTACCAGTTCGCCGCGCTGCCGGACTTCCGTGCGCTGCGCGAGCCGTTGCGCGCGTTCTGCGCCGGGCTCGATCTCAAGGGCAGCGTGCTGCTCGCCCATGAGGGCATCAACGGCACCATTGCCGGCACCGACCAAGGCATCAATGACTTCGTTGCGGAGCTCAGGTACGGAACGCTGTTCGGCGGCCGCCTCGACAATCTCGAGCTGAAGTTCTCCGAAGCCGCGCAAATGCCGTTCCAGCGGCTCAAGGTGCGGCTGAAGAAGGAGATCGTCACGCTCGGCGACACCACGGTCGATCCGACGCAGCAGGTCGGCACCTATGTCGATGCCGCCGACTGGAACGAGCTGATCGCCGCGCCTGACATCGTGGTGCTCGATACCCGCAACGCGTTCGAGGTCGCGATGGGCACGTTCGAAGGCGCGGTGGATCCCAGGATCGCGAGCTTTGGACAATTCAAGGAATTTGCGGCGAGAAACCTCGATCCGGCGAAGCACCGCAGGATTGCGATGTTCTGCACCGGCGGCATCCGCTGCGAGAAGGCCAGCGCCTATCTGCTCGCGCAAGGTTTTGCCGAGGTCTATCACCTCAAGGGCGGCATCCTGAAATATCTCGAGGAAACCCCGCAGCAGGACAGCCGCTGGCGCGGCGACTGTTTTGTGTTCGACGAGCGTGTTGCGCTCGGCCACGGCCTGCGCGAGCGTGCGGGTGCGCGTTCGAGCGACGCGGAGCGCGAGGCTGCCCCCTGCGAGGCTGCCGTCCATGAATGACACGGCCAAGCTGAGCGAGCGGATCGATGCGCTGGAGGTTCGCCTGACCTATCAGGACGAGGCCATCGAGACGCTGAACCAGACCATCACGGCACAATGGAAGCAGATCGACGCGCTGACGCGCCAGATCGCCGAGTTGCGCGACCGGCTTCAGGAGGCCGAACGCCAGGCGCCCGGCCCCGCCAACGAGCGCCCACCGCACTATTGATCGGTGCCGCCAGACCGCGGCAGCACCGGCTACATGTTGCTCACCTGACGCATCGGCTTCGCGCCGCTGAAGAACAGGCTGGACAACCGCTGCACCATCGCCGTGGCGCGGCTGCCTTCGAGACCAGGGCGAACGCACAGCAGGCGCTTCTGCAACGGAAGCTCCGGAAGATAATAGTCCTTCGCCGAGATCAGCGAGGACGGGATCATCCGCTCGGGGCACGCCGTCAGGCCGTACCCGGCCCGGGCGGCTTCCAGTCGCAGCTGGTGGTTCGGGCTCCTGAACACGATCTTGTACGTGATGTTGTGCTTGGTGAGCGTCCGGATCATCCAGTCGTCACCTGGCCAGGCCAGGATCGGGATCGGGGCGCCCGGCCGCAGCACAAAATCGCGCGATCGCACCCACACCGACCGCTCCTCGGCTTCGGCGGCGATCGTCACCTCGTCTTCGTTCTCCTGCGAAGGGTTGCTGTAGACGAACGCGATGTCGATGTAGCCGTCGATCAACCCCCTGATGACGGCCGGTGACATGTCGGCGTGCAGCAGAACGTCGGCGAGTGCATCGGAGGGATGCAGCTTCAGGAATTCCTCCGCGAGCATCGTGCTGATTCCCAGCCGCAACGGCTGGGGTCCTTCATGATTGCCGCCGAGCCGAAGCAGTTGATCGTTGGCTTCGAGGATGCGCCTCGCCTGCTGCACGGCGACCTTGCCGAGCTCGGTGGTCGTGGTGCCGTTTGCGGTTCTGACGAAGAGTGCGCCACCAATCAGGCTTTGCAGGCGCTTGACCTGCGAACTGATCGCCGGCTGGCTGAGGCCGAGACGCTCCCCGGCTTTCGACAGGCTGCCTGTCTCCGCGATCGCAACGACGGTGCGAACGATTTCAGTAGGAATATTCAAATGCTGACGCGGTCTATGCATCGCGAGCCCTCCAGTCTCAGCACGGGACGCAATTCCAATCTCCACAGTATGTGATCAGGCTATACTAACATTTGGTTGCACTTTCGTTTAGCCACAATTACCCGCCAAGGCACTGATATTGCAGGCCATATGTATTGTTACGTGCATTGCTCCGCATATCACGGTATCCAACAACTACATCTCCACACGCTGCAGCACCTCAACCGCACCACACCCCGGGTTTTTGCGGGTATCGCATCAAATATTCTGATCGCCCCATAACGTTTCACTGACCCGATAAGTCTGAATTGCGGCCGCTGATTCGCGGAAGCGTTTTCATAGTTTTCCTTAATCAAAGCCTCGCAACGTGACGTCGTAGTTGGCGTTTCGAGGTGTGTTGCAATGACCAGGTTTTTTCGCTGCCGAAACGGTGCGTCCGCTGTCGAATTCGCGCTGATGCTGCCGCTGTTTCTTGCCTTCATTTTCGGCATCATCGTCTTCGGCTCGTATCTCGCCATGGTGCATGGCGTTCAGCAACTCGCCGCCGAAGCGGCGCGGTCATCCATCGCGGGAATGACCGACACCGAACGCAACAGCCTCGCGACGAGCTACGTCACCGCCAACGCGTCGACCTATCCATTGCTCGTTCCCGGCAATCTCACGGTCAATGCCGCGCCGTCTCCATCGAATGCCAACGTCTACGTCGTGACGGTCAACTACAACGCGGCCGGCAACTTCATCTACAAGCTGCCCTTCGTCCCCGCCCCGGCGAGCACCATCGTCCGCTCCGCGGCGATTCAGTACGGGGGATTCTAGGATGAGAGGCGTCCTCATGCTGATGCGGCGCTTTGGCGCCGACGAACGAGGAAACTTCGCGATGATCAGCGCCGGCCTGATGACGCTCCTGATCGGGTGCGCCGGGCTCGCCATCGATCTCGGCACGATCTTCGCCGACCGGCGCAAGACGCAGAGCACCGCCGATCTCGCCGCGATCGTCGCCGCCGCCAACCTGAACAATCCGGTCAACGCTGCCACCGCGACGGTGACGCAGAACAAGTACCCGGCCAGTGCGCTGGTCAAGGTCGAGACAGGAACCTACACCGCAAACAGCGCCATCGCGCCGCAGGCCCGTTTCGTGACCCCGGCGGTCGGAACTCCCAACGCCGCGCGGGTCACGCTGAACACCCAGACCCCGCTCTACTTCGCGCGGTACCTCACCGGCGCGAGCAGCTTCACCATCAAGACAACCGCCACCGCGACATCGACCGAAATGGCCTCGTTCGCGATCGGGTCGAGGCTGCTCTCGGTCAACGGCGGCGCGCTCAATGCGCTGCTCGGCTCGATGCTCGGCACCACGCTGTCGCTCTCGGTGATGGACTACAATGCGCTGATCAGCGCGAAGATCGACGCACTGGACTTCCTGTCGGCACTGGCGACCCGGGTCAACCTGACCGGCGTCACCTATAGCGACCTGCTGAGCAGCAACATCAAGGTCGGCGACATCGTCGCGTCCGCGCTGACCACCCAGCAGATCACCAACGGCGCCAACGCGGCGACGACCGCGCTGTCGACGATCTCCCAGGCCGTCACCGGCTCCACCACCAAGATTTCGCCCGGCACGCTGGTCGACCTCGGTCCCTTCGCCAATCTCACGGTGGGACAGAAACCCAAGGTCGGCGCCAGCGTTTCGGTGTTCGACCTGATTTCCACGGTGGCGCAGATCGCCAACGGCAACCATCAGATCGCAACCTCGATCAATCTCGGCCTGCCCGGCATCGCCAACGTCTCCGTGATCGCAACGATCGGCGAGCGCCCGGTCGGCTCGAGCTGGATCGCGATCGGCACCCAGGGGGTGAGCGTCCACACCGCGCAGACCAGGATCCTGGCGACGATCAATGTGCTCGGCTCCGGCACCGTGTCTGCGATCAATCTCCCGGTCTATGTCGAGGTCGCCTCGGGCACCGCGACGCTCAACGCGGTGTCCTGCGGCCACCCCAACATCAACACCTCGCAGGTCACGATCGGCGTGACGCCGGGGATCGTGGATGCATGGATCGGCAACGTCACGGTCGCCGACATGACCAACTTCACGACCAAGCCCAATCCGCCGCCGGCGACACTGGTCAACCTTGGTCTCGCCACCGTCACCGGCCTCGCCCATGCCGGCATGGGCAACACCACGCCGACCAATGTCAATTTCAGTTACAGCGACATCCAGTCGGGCACCAAGAAGACGGTGACGACGACCAACTTCCTTTCATCGCTGACAGGAAGTCTGCTCGGCGACCTCTCGCTGACCATCAATCTCGGCCCGCTCGGGCTGCCGATCCCCGGATTGGGGGCGCTCGTCATGAGCATCCTGAACGGCGTGACGAGTTCAGTCGATCAGGTGCTGGCGTCGCTGCTCGCGACCCTCGGCATCGGGCTCGGCCAGGTCGACGTTTGGGTGCTGGGCATCCGCTGCGACGGCGCCGTGCTGGTGAACTAGAGCATGATCCGGAAACGCGCGAAGCGGTTTTCCCTCGCGACAAACGCAAAACATTTGCGCGGAGATCATGCTCAAACAAGAAGCGAAAGCGCGACCATCGCGCTTGCGGGGAGCGATCGCGACGGGCATCACATCGGGGTAGGAGACTGCCGTGAGCACAACGATAAGATACAAGACCGACAGCCAACGAACGATCCTGCTGAAGCGCGGGACGATCTTCTTCCGCAACAGCAGTGTCGGATGTCTTGTGCTCAACCTCTCGACCGGCGGCGCGGGGCTCGCCGTGGAAAGCGACGTCGCAATCCCGCTCGCGTTCGAGCTCGAGATCGAGAGCGAACCGATCCGGCGGCACTGCATTGTGGCCTGGCGCCTGGAGCGCCGGCTCGGCGTGACCTTCGAATCTGACCGGATGCAGCGCCCCGCAAGCGGCCCCGTCTAGACTATCCCGGCGATCACGGTATGCGGACGGGCCCGGTGCTCCGGGCCATCGCTCCGCGGCGAATAGTTCGCCGCATGTGGAACTCTCTTGGCATCGTGGTTAGCAGCCGCTGGCATACACCAGCTAATTGTCCCGATTGCCGTCGTGCTTTGACGGCGCGGGCTGCGTGGCGCTGACCGGATCGGAGGCCGGGAAGGTATCCTCGAGCCCCTCCTTCAGCCGGGTGCGGGCCTTGCGGTCGGCAGCCTGCGCCTCGTGCGGCTTCTCGGCATGCTTGTCGTGCGGGGCAGGATCGAATTTGTCGGCCATGTCGTCCCTCCATTCGGGGGACAACGCGGCCGCGCAAAGGGGAGTTCCAGAACCGCCTTGGCCCATTGCGCTGCAGCGTGTATCAGGGGCGCAAATTTGACCGTAATCAGGAACTATCCGCGTGCCCCAGGATCCCACCAAGAAGCCGCTCATCGACGTGCTGTCGGGCCACCGGCAGGCCGTGCCGCCGCTCTGGATGATGCGGCAGGCCGGCCGCTATCTGCCGGAATATCGCGAGCTGCGCGCCAAGGCCGGCGGCTTCCTCGATCTCTGCTTCACGCCCGAATTCGCCGCCGAGGTCACGCTGCAGCCGATCCGCCGGTTCAACTTCGACGCCGCGATCATCTTCTCCGACATCCTGGTAATCCCCTACGCGCTCGGCCGCTCGGTGCGCTTCGAGGCCGGCGAAGGACCGCGGCTCGATCCGCTGGCAACGCCCGGCGAAATCGCGACGTTGGCAACCGATGCCAACTTCGACACGCTCGAGCCGGTTTTTGAAGCACTGCGCCGCGTCCGTCGCGAACTCGCCCCCGAGATCGCACTGATCGGCTTCTGCGGCGCACCGTGGACGGTTGCGACCTATATGGTGGCCGGACAGGGCACGCCGGACCAGGCACCCGCGCGGATGCTTGCCTACCGCCATCCGGATGCGTTCGCCAAGATCATCGACGTGCTGGTCGAGAACTCGATCCACTATCTGGTCGGCCAGTTGAAGGCCGGCGCCGACTGCCTGCAGATCTTCGACACCTGGGCCGGCGTGCTGCCGCCGCGCGAGTTCGCCCGCTGGGCGATCGAGCCGACCCGGCGCATCGTGGCCGGGGTGCGCAAGCAGGTCCCCGATGCCAGGATCATCGGCTTCCCGCGCGGCGCGGCAGGCATGCTGCCGGCCTATATCGAGCAAACCGGCGTCGATGCGGTCTCGATCGATTGGGCCACCGAGCCGTCGTTGATCCGCGAGCGCGTGCAGAGCCGGGTCGCGGTGCAGGGCAATCTCGATCCGCTGGCCCTGATTGCCGGCGGCGCCGCGCTCGACCGCGCGGTGGACGATGTGCTGGAGAACTTCGGCAGGGGGCGGATGATCTTCAATCTCGGCCACGGCATCCTCCCCGAGACGCCGATCGCCCATGTCGAGCAGATGGTCGCACGCGTGCGCGCGTATAAGGGCTGAGGCTCCGTCGCCCACTCTATCACCGTCACCCCCGCGCAAAGGCTTCGCCTTTGTCGCTGGAGGAGCGCGCTCTTGCGCGCGTCTCGAAGGGTCGACGGCCCGGAGCTTTCCGAGCCGTCAGAGCGGGGCCGTGCATCCTTCGAGACGCGCTACGCGCTCCTCAGGGTGACGGATCGAAGAGCGGGCTCCTACCGCGCATCCTCCAAAATCATGTCGGACGCCTTTTCCGCGATCATGATCGTCGGCGCATTGGTATTGCCCGACATCAGGTCCGGCATGACGGACGCATCGACCACGCGCAGACCTTCGATGCCACGCACCTTGAGCCGCTGGTCGACCACCGCGAGCGGATCGTTGCCCATCCGGCAGGTCGAGGTCGGATGATAGACCGTGCTGCCGGTGCGCCGGCAGAAATCGAGCAGGTCGTCGTCGCTGACCACCGTGGCGCCGGGATCGACCTCGCCCACTGAATAGGATTTCAGCGCCGGCGCCGCCAGGATCTTGCGCAGGATGCGGATGCCGTCGATGAAGGCGCGGCGATCGGTCTCGGTCGCCAGATAGTTGATGCGGATTTCCGGCGGCACGCCCGGGTCCGCGCTCCTGATCTTCAGCGAACCGCGGCTCTCCGGACGCAGCTGGCAGACCGAGGCCGTGAAGCCCGAGAACGGATGCAGCTGCTCGCCCATCTTGTCGGTCGAGAACGGCAGGAAGTGGATCTGGATGTCGGGCGAGGCAAGCCGCGGGCTGGTCTTGAAGAACGCGCCGGAGGTGCCGGCAGCGATCGTCAGCGGCCCCTTGCGCAGCGCGGCGTAGCGGAGGCCCGCCATAACGCGGCGCACGGGATGATTGATGACGTCGTTCAGCGTGACGGTCTGCGCGCAGCGCGTGACGATGCGGACCTGCATGTGGTCCTGCAGGTCGTTGCCGACGCCGGGCGCATCGAGCACGATGTCGATGCCGTGCTGCTTCAACAGATCGGCAGGGCCGACGCCGGAGAGCTGCAACAATTGCGGCGAGTTGTACGCACCGCTCGATACCAGCACCTCCCTGCGCGCCTTGGCCTTGCGCAATTGCCCGTTCTGCTTGTAGGCGACGCCGCTCGCGCGCTTGCCGTCGAACAGGATGCGCTGCGCCAGCGCCGAGGTCTCGACATGAAGATTGCCGCGCGTCAACGCCGGCCGCAGATAGGACCGCGCCGTCGAGGCGCGCCGGCCGCGCCGCGTCGTGGTCTGGAAGAAGCCCGCGCCCTCCTGGGTCGCGCCGTTGAAATCCGGATTGGTGGGAATCCCGACCTCGGCTGCGGCATGCACGAAGGCCTCCGACAGCGGATCATGATGCCGCCAATCCGACACCGGCAGCGGGCCGCCGGCGCCGTGATAGGTGTTGGAGCCGCGCTGCTGATCTTCCGCCTTCCGGAAATAGGGCAGGACGTCGTCATAGCCCCAGCCGGCATTGCCGCGCTGGCGCCAGCGGTCATAGTCCTCATGCTGGCCGCGCACATAGAGCAGGCCGTTGATCGAGCTGGAGCCGCCGAGCACCTTGCCGCGCGGCTGGAACAGCTGCCGCCCGTTCAGGCCCGGCTCGGGCTCGGTTTGGTACATCCAGTTGACGGATTTTTCCTTGAACAGCTTGCCGTAGCCGAGCGGCACATGGATCCAGATGTTGCTGTCCTTCGGGCCGGCCTCGAGCAGCAGCACCGAGTGCTTGCCGTCAGCGCTCAGGCGGTTGGCGAGCACGCAACCGGCCGAGCCGGCACCGACGATGACGTAATCATACTCCGCCGCATCGCTATTGTTGTTCACTGGTTTCCCCCGGAATTTCTTTCTTCCGGTGGTACAGACAAAGCGCAGCCTTGAAAAGACTAGTGCCCTGCGCTGAGGTTCTGGAGCAGTTGCCCGACAAGCATACTGAGCTCGCCGGCATTGCGCGCGGTGCCGAAGACGTAGCGGTCCGGCCGCACGATGACCGCCGCGGAGTCATGCTGCCGCATCCAGTCCGCGAACAAACCGTCGCGTTCGATCACGGTCAGCAGACCGTTGGTATCGCTACTTTCGCCTGACGCAGTGATGACGACGCGCTCGCCTGACAGACGCTGCCAGGCGGCAGCGGACGCATCCGACAGCCACGCCATCGGCTCCGCCGCCGTCGTCACGATCGCGAATTCCGGCTGCAGCAGATCGTCGAGCCGGCACGTCCGCCCATCCGGCGCGCGCACATGCGGCTGCACGAACAGCCGCCCGGCAAGCGCGGCATCGCGCGCGATCAGGCCGGAGACGAGATCGGGGATGAATTTCTGCCTGATGGTTTCGGCCTTGCCGGCCTTCAGGTCGGCGCGCAGCCGCGCGTCGCGTTCGACCGCGGCCACCGGATCGAGCTCGCCGATGATCTTGCCGAATTCCTTGGCGCTGGCGACGACGGCGCGAACATGCGGCTTGCGCTCGATCTCGTAACTGTCGAGCAGCGCACCGCCCGCGTCGCCGCGAAGAACCAGCCGCAACTTCCAGGCCAGGTTCACCGCATCGCGGATACCGGCGCACAGCCCTTGCCCGAGGAACGGCGGCGTCTGGTGCACGGCATCGCCCATCAGCAGCACGCGGCGGTCGCGCCAGCGCCGGCCGAGCAGCGCGTGAAAGCGATAGACCGCCGAGCGCCAGATCGTGAGGTCCGAGATATCGGTGAAGCCCTTGAGCAGCTTCACGACATTGTCCGGCGCGCCGGCCGCCTCGGGATCCTCGCCGGGCAGCAGCTTGATCTCCCAGCGCCGCAAATTGCGCGGGCCCGGCACGAAGGTGCCGGGCCGCGACGGCCAGCAATACTGAAAGCTCCTGGCCGGCCGCCTGGCGGGATCGTTGGTCAGCGTGTCGACCACCATCCACCATTCATCGAAGGCGAGGTCGTCGAGGCCGATGCCGAGCTGCTTGCGGACGAAGCTGTTGGCGCCGTCGCAGCCGACCAGATAGCGCGCGCGGATCAGGAACTCCTCGCCGGACTCGCGGCGCGCCGTCAGCATCACCGCGCCATCGTCCTGCTGCAGCGCCACGCCCGTGGCCGCAAGGAAAATGTCGGCATGCGGATAGTCGGCGAGCTTGTCGCGCAGCGCCTGCTCGACGTCCGGCTGCACGAAGGTCACGTTCGGAATCCAGCCGAGCGGGAACGGCGGCGGCATCGGATCGAAGATCTTGATGATCTCGCCGTCGACGCCGAGATAGTGCGAGCCGTTATGCGGGGCGATCGCCTGCTCCATGAAATCGCCGAGCCCGATCGCCTGCAGCACGCGCAGCGCCTCGTGGTCGAGCGTGATCGCGCGCGGCTTGTCGTAGATGTCGGCAATGCGCTCGACGACCGCAACGCGCAAGCCGGATTTCGCGAGCAGGTTGGCGAAGATGGCACCGACCGGCCCGAGGCCGACGATGGCCGCGTCATGGATGGGATAATCGGCTGACAATGACATGCTACTTCGCGAGGTAGCTCTCGAGCGTCAGCGGCTTCGGCTTCATTTGCGGCTCGCGGATCGCGACACCTTCGAACGGCGTCGCCTCCTCGAACCAGGCCTGCCGCGCCGGCAGTCCCCACGGGAACGAGATCGTGTGGTCGGACGGATCCCAGCCGACCGGCTCGTTCTCGATGTCCATGATCTGATAGTGGGTGTTGAACAGCTCGACGCGATGCCCGTCGGGATCGCGCATGTAGACATACATCGCGTGTCCCGGCCCATGACGCCCGGGGCCGCGTTCAACGGCCGCGCCATAGCCGAGCTCGCCGGCGACATCGCAGGCGTTGAGCAGATGATGAACCTCGGGCGCGAGAAACGCGAAATGATGCAGCCGCGGTCCGGCGCCGTTGAAGAACACGATGTCGTGCGGATTGCCCTTGCGCTGCAGGAATACGCCGCGCAGATCGAATGTGCCCACCGGCGCGATATATTCGCTGAGCCGAAAGCCTGCCGCGGTGTAGAACTCGCACGCCTTGCGCACCTGCGGCGTCAGCACCTGGTAGTGATCGAGCCGCAGCGCCGAGCCGCCGGCATGGCGGGTGAATTTGGTGATCATGCGCGGCTCGACCGGCATGGTCGCGCAGAACTCCAGCGGCGTGCCGGCCGGATCGGTCGCATGCAGGGTGCGGCCCTGATGCGGCACCTCGGCACAATCAGCCCGGCATCCCTGCGCTTCGAAGAAGGCCTTGAGCCGGTCGAGGTCATCGTCCTGAAAGACCCGCAGGCCGAGCCGTGCGCAGGCGGCGCCCTCGCCTTTGCGCAACACAAGGCTGTGATGACAGGCCTCCTCGACGCCGCGGAAATAGAGTGCGCCGCCCTCCTCCGCGGTCAGGATCAGCCCGATCACCTTTTCGTAGAACTGCCGGCTCGCCGCGAGATCACGCACCGTCAGGACGACATGGCTGGCCCGCGTGATCCGGAACCCGGGATCGTGGTTCGTGGTCGGGAGGCTCATGCGCACCTTCTGGTTTTTGCCGTTCGCGGAACCCAACTCATTGCGAAAAACCCGCAGGGGATCAAGCAGGGCGGCGTCGGGCAAGCTTTGCCGCTCCGTGACCTCGCGTCACGCATTTGTATCGATTTGTTAGCAATGCCTGCCGGTGGAACCGAAGGAGCGGCCCGCCGCGGCACGGTCCGTTCCAATAGTTCATAGTTTGTCAAAGGTTTGCAGAGAATTCTTCGCCACGGCGCCATGGCCAAACCGGGCAGGCAACGTAGTGATGCGTACCCATCTGAGATCATATTTCGCGACCCTGCTCGCGGGCGACCTCGCGGCCTTCGGTGCACCACCGACGGATGAAGCGCTTGCCGGCCACATCCGCGCCGAACAGGTCTCGCTGGTGCTCGGCTATTCCTTCGGCATCATGCTGGCCAACGCCTGCAACGCGCTGGTGCTCGCGATTGCGCTGTGGCAATCGCCGGACTGGGCCTTTGCGCTGGTGTGGGCGGCCGCGGTGGGCAGCGCGGCGCTGTTCTTCGGCCTGCAGGCGCGGGCATCACGCCGCATCGCCAAGCCGCAATTCGTGTCGCGCCGAACCATGTACCGGCTGGTGCGCAATGCGCTGGCGCTCGGGACGGCCTGGGGCGTCGTCCCCGTCGCCTTCTTCGCGAACGCATCGAGCGGCGCCCAGCTCGTCATCACCTGCCTGTGCGCCGGAATGCTGGCCGGCGGCGCCTTCGCGTTCTCCACCATCCCGATCGCCGCGATTGCGTTCACCGCGCCGATCTTCGTCGGCACCGCGATCTGCCTCGGCCGGGACGGCGATTTCGTCTACCTCCTGATGGCCGTGCTGGTGCTGGTCTACGGTTCGGTGCTGCTGCGCGGCGTGTTCGTCAACGCGTTCGAGTTCAGGCGGCGGATCATCGCCCAGCACGAGGCCGAACGGACGGTGAGGCAGGATCCGCTGACGCATCTGCCGAACCGCGTCGCCTTCAATGAAGCGCTCAACAGCGCACTGAACCGGCTGGCGCGGTCGGGCGAGGAATTCGCGGTGCTGCTGCTCGATCTCGATCGCTTCAAGGAGGTCAACGACAGGTTCGGCCATCCGGCAGGCGACGAGTTCCTGGTGCAGGTGGCCGCCCGGCTGCAGCGCTGCACGCGCGCGGCCGAACATGTCGCACGGATCGGCGGCGACGAGTTCGCACTGATCATGTCGAATCTGACGCGGCCCGAGGATGCGCTGGCGATCGCCGAACGGTTCGTCGCGGCCTTTGCCGAGCCGTTCCCGATCGATGGGCTGGAGGTCAACCGCACGATCAGCACCGGCATCGTGCTGGCGCCGCGGGACGGCAGCACGTCCCACGACCTGCTCAAGCATGTCGACATCGCGCTTTACCGGGCGAAGAAATCCGCACCCGGCACCATCTGCTTCTTCGAGGCCAGCGACGACCGGTCGGCGCGCGACCGCCGCGCCCTGCAGCGGGATCTCGAGCACGCGATCGAGGCGGACGAGCTGTTTCTGGTCTACCAGCCGTTCCTCGACATCCGCAAAGGCCGCGTCACCGGCTTCGAGGCACTGTTGCGCTGGCAGCATCCGACGCGCGGCCTGATCCCGCCGACCGTCTTCATCCCGATCGCCGAGGAGAGCGGGCTGATCCACCAGCTCGGCGAGTGGGTGATCCGCCGCGCCTGCGCGATGCTGTCGCGCTGGCCGGACGACATCCGGATCGCGGTCAATTTCTCCGCGGTCCAATTCCAGAACGTCGGCATCCTGCAGACGATCGTCGACGCGCTGGCCGAGGCGAATGTCGCGCCGAACCGTCTCGAGATCGAGATCACCGAGTCGATGCTGATCTCGAAATACGGATCGGCGCCCGCGATCCTGCACGCGCTGCTCGAGCTCGGCCTGACGGTCGCGCTTGACGATTTCGGCACCGGCTTCTCGTCGCTGACCTATCTGCGCAAGCTGCCGTTCAGCCGCATCAAGATCGATCAATCCTTCATCCGGGACATGCTGACCCAGCCGGATTGCGCCGCGATCGTCAAATCGGTGATCGGCCTCGCGCAGGAGCTGCAGATCGGCGTGGTGGCCGAAGGCGTCGAGACCGCGGATCAGCTCGAATATCTGCGCCAGACCAGTTGCGATGAGGTCCAGGGCTATCTGATCGGGCGGCCGATGTCAGGCAGCGAGATCTCCGCACTGCTCGATCACGATCCGCAGCACTCGGTACACGCGGCGTAACGCCGCTCGAACGCCTAAGCGCCGCTCGGCTCGTCAAGGCGCGTCCGACCGATGCAGGGTGTCGACCGTGATGGTGCCGCGGGCGCGCGACACGCAGGCGCAGATCTTGCGGCTCTCCCGCTTCTGATGGTCACTGAAGAAGACGTCGCGATGGTCGATCTCGCCGTCGACATCGACCACGTCGAGCGCGCAGACCCCGCATTCACCGCGCCGGCAGTCGCTCATCACCTCATGACCGGCTTCGTTGAGCACGTCCAGCATCGACCGGTCGCGCGGGATGACGAGCTCGGTCCCCAGTTCGGTCCCCTCGCCCCTGAGCCGCACGCGGAACGGCTCGGTCGGCAGCAGCCCGCTCGATCCAAAGGTCTCGTAGCGCAAATCGGAGAGCGGGCGGCCAGAGGCCTCCCAGGCGCGCCGCGCCGCGTCCAGCATCCGCATCGGACCGCAGAACAGCGTCATCGTGTCCTGCGGCAGCGCCGCAAAGACGCCGCCGAGGTCGAGCCGCCTGCCTTCGTCGGCGGCGTGGACGGTGAGGCGGTCGCCGAGCGCACGCTCAAGCGGTTCGAGATAGACCGCATCGCCGCGCGTGCGCACGGCATAGTGCAGCGTCACGCCGGCGTCGCGGCGGGTCAGCGCCTGTGCCGCACCGACGATCGGCGTGATGCCGATGCCGCCCGCGATCAGGCAATACTGCCGCCGCGTCCAGTCGAGCTGCACCAGCGAGCTCGGCAGCGTGATGTTGAGCCGCACGCCCGGCGCGAGCGACCACATGTAGCGCGAGCCGCCGCGGGAATCCGCTGCGCGCCGAACCGCGATCCGGTAGCCCTGCGGATCAACTTCGCCGACCAGCGAATAGGAGCGGGTCTGCGGCTGGCCTTCGATGGTGACACCGACATCGATATGGCTGCCGACCGGATAGGGCGCACCCCTAAAGTTATCCGGCCGCAGCAGGAATTCACGGATGCCGGGCGTGAGGTCGCGCACGGCGAGCAGCGTGGCGGATGTCCAGGTCTCGATGAATCCCATGGCGTTCTCCGCTCAGCCGGCTGCCGAATTGATCAGCGCCAGCGCCGGCAGCAGATCGAGATGGCTGCGGTTGCGCAGCGCCAGCCGCAGATTGCGTGCCGCAAGCCTTGCATGCTCGCGCATGATCGCCTCGGCGCGCGCGCCCTCGCGGTTCTCGATGGCGTCGACCACAATGTGATGGTGATCCTGCGCGATCAGCAGGATCTGGCGTGCCTCGGGCAAGGCCGATTGCGCCATCACGAAGCCGCTCGGCGAGGCGAATGGCAGCGCCGAGGCGCGGTCGATCTGCCGGATCAGAGGCGGGCTGCGCGACAGCTCGGTGAGCAACGCGTGGAAGCGCGCGTTGAGCGCGACATAGGACGAAAAGGCTTCGACCGAAATCGGATCCTGCCGCACCAGGCCGTCGATCTCGTTGAGGCATTCCTTCAGCGGCTCGAGATCGCGCGACGAGACGCCGCGCTCGGCGGCGAAGCGCGCGGCCAGGCCCTCCAGCGTGCCGCGCAGCTCGATCGAATCGAGAATGTCGCGCTCGGAAAATGCCTTGACCATGAAGCCGCCGGAAGGGATCGCCTCGAGCAGGCCTTCCTCCTCCAGCCGCACCAGCGCCATCCGCACCGGCGTGCGCGACACCCCGGTGAACTCGACCGCCTGCAGCTCCGAGATCCGCTCGCCGGGCCGCAGGCCGCCGGAGAGAACGAGGTCGCGCAGCGCAAGCTGCGCCCGCACGGTCTGCGACACTGAACGATCGGTTTCGCGTTCCGCCATGGCCCGCCCCTCGCCTACTCGGCAGCCTGCAGCTGCTGCGGCGGATTTTCCTTCGCCACCATGCGGTCGATAACGCGCCGCGCCCACATTGCGCCGGCGTCGATGTTGAGATTGTAGAACACCCGGTCCGGATTCTCGTCCATCGCCCGCTGCTGCGCTTCCAGGATGATCTCATCCTCATGGAAGATGCCGGCGACGCCGTCGCGGATTTCCGAGGTCAGCCGCTGCTCGGTGATGCGGTGATTGCGGACGAACGCCCAGAAGTAATGGCAGGTCTTCTCGGTCTCGGGCGTGATCGTGTTCAGCACATAGCCGTTGACGCCCTGCGAACGATCGCCCTCCGGCGCGCCCGAACCAGCCGGCGCGACGCCGACGTCGATGTTGACGGTGCACGGCGCTTCGAAGCGGATGATCTGCCAGCGATCGACCGGGCCCGGCTTCTGCAGCTGCTTGGCCCAGAACGGCGGCGGCTCGATGCCCTTCATCCAGCGCGTTACGGTGACCGTCTTCTCGCCATGGGTGACGTCGAACGGCGCCTCGGCGACCGCATCATTGCCGATGCTCGAGCCGTGCACGAAGGTCTCGTGCGTCAGGTCCATCAGATTGTCGACGACGAGGCGGTAGTCGCATTTGACGTGAATGGTCTTGCCGTCGCCGGCCCAGGCCGGATCGTGGTTCCAGTGCATGTCGGGCACCAGCGCGGGATCGGCAAGCGCGGGATCCCCCATCCAGAGCCAGATGAAGCGGTGGCGCTCGACGACGGGATAGGCGCGGACGCAGGCCGACGGATTGATCGACTCCTGCGAGGGCATGAAGGTGCAGCGGCCCTGCGCATTGTATTTCAGGCCGTGATAGCCGCAGACCACGGCATCGCCATCGAGTCGGCCCTTCGAGAGCGGCACGAGGCGGTGCCAGCAGGCATCCTCCAGCGCCACCACCTCGCCGTCGCCCTTCCGGTACATCACGACATGCTTGCCGCAGATCGTCCGCGGCAACAGCGCGTGCTTGATCTCGGCATCCCAGCCGGCCGCGTACCACGCGTTCATTGGAAAGGGTTTTGGCACTGGTCCGCCTTCTCAACATGAATGAATACGTTATGTATACATCATTCGCTTAAAAACGACAATAATCATATATATAGGTATTATAATCCGGTAGTAAGTATACAGAAATGCACGAAGATAACCATGTCGGCGCCGCCTCCAAGGAGAGCTGGCGACAACGTGGTGCGATTTTCCGAGACGATGGAAGAAGCAGCCAGGCCGCGCTGGAGGCGGTCAGCGGATCGAAGGTTGGACTCTTCAGGAGCCTGCGCAATTTGCCGGAGGCGCCGGCGCGCGGCCTACGAGTTCGACGCCGCGCGGGTCGAGGCCGACTGGACATCCTTGATGTTGATGACGACGGCGATGCGCTTGATCGTGCCGCTGCGGTAGGCCTGCAGGAACTTGTCGTAGTGCTTGACCGAGATGCAGCCGTTGGAGTCGCCGTTCGGTCCGAGCATGTAGCTGTGGACCAGCAGGCCAACGCGCCCGAACGTGTCGCTGCCATCGACCGGGGTCATGCGCAGCGCGGGCACGCCGTGGAACAGCTTCTCGCGCGGCTTCATCTCATAGATGCCGGGCGGCGTCGCGCCTGCGTTGCGGGCATTCACGTGCGCCGGGTCGTCGAGCAGATTGCCGAGGCCTGAATGCGCCTCGAACTTGGTGCCGTCGGGCATGTACACGATGCGGCCGGTGATGTCGTAGACCGCCGTCGTGCTGTCATAGCCGAGCTTGCCGAGGTCGGGGCTCGGACCGGACAACAATCCATCATTCGGATCGAGCGAGGCCAGTTGCATCTTGCCCGGCATCATGTCGGCAATCTTCTGCAGGAACGTCCGGTTGTCGCCCTGCTGCACCGGCGCCTGTGGCGGTGGCGGCTGATCGTTACGCGCAAGCAGATTGGCCTCGGCCGGCCGCGACCGCGGCATCGGCACGGTGGCCGTCGTCGCTGTGGTCGTGGCGGCGACGGACGCCGTCGCCGACTGGCTGGTCGGCAGTTCGGTCTGCGTGTCGCGCAGCTGGCCGGACAGCGCGTCCTCGATCTGGCCGAACTCGGAATTGAAATCGCCGCGGCTCGAACGGAACCCGCGGCGCAGTGGATAATAGAGTGAGGCCGAATTGATCGTGGAGCGCGCGCCGAAGCGATCGTCGAAGTTCAGCGAGGCTGAGGTGTTGGCGAGGGCTGGACCGTGAAGCCAAGCGGTGGGGTCGATGCCGACCATCCAGGCGGCAAGGCCAGACGACAGGGCAAGCGCGCTCACGGCAAACGCCGTGCTGCCCACCAGCGACATGCCGCGGCTCGACTTACGCCGGGCAGGTTTCGTCGTTCGTTGACCCATCAATCCCCAAGTTCGGTGCTCTGGGGCCTGTTACCCGGCCCACCGGGATTCACCGATCACTCATCATATCAGGGAATTAGAGTAAGGCATAATCGAGACAAAGCGCACAACGAGAGGTTTTTTAAACGTTTTTCGGATGGAAAGTGCCAGAGAATCAGCCTTGGGCGGGCTGAATTGACCGAAAAGGTCCCGATTCGGGACGATTTCGGCAGCTCAGGCGATCTTTTCTTCCCAGAGGGTGAGCACCGGGACCGGCTTCCCGATGGCGTAACCCTGGGCGTAATCGACCCCGATCTGGCGCAGCTCGTCCAGGATCGCGAGGTTCTCGACGAATTCCGCGACCACCTGCTTCTGCATGATCTTCGCGGTCTTGGTGATCATCTCGACCATCGCCCGATCGACCTTGCTGTTCAGGATCTCCTTCACGAACGAACCGTCGATCTTGATGATGTCGACCGGCAGGTGCTTGAGATAGGCGATCGAGGACATGCCGGTGCCGAAATCGTCGAGCGAGAAGCTGCAGCCGATCTCGCGCAGCCGCGCGATGAACTTCTGCGCCTCGTCGAGGTTCGAGATTGCGCTGGTCTCGGTGATCTCGAAACACACCGATGCCGGCGAAACGTCAAGCTGCGCGAACAGCCCGGCGACGAAGTCGACGAAGTCGCTGTCGCCGATGGTGGCGCCGGACAGGTTGATGGCGTAGCTCGCAATCTTGCGCGGCTGGTGCTTGCGCTCGGCGATGATCTCGAAGGCACGGCGAACCACCCAGCGGTCGATCAGCGGCATCAGCCCGTAGCGTTCGGCGGCGGGCAGGAAACTGCCGGGCGGCACCAGCGCGCCGCTCTCGTCTCGCAGGCGCGGCAAGAGCTCGCGCCGGTCGTTGCCCTTCAGCACGCCGTTCACCGGGCGGATCTCCTGCTCGTAGAGGCAGAAGCGCCCCTCATCCAGTCCCTTGCGAATGCGATTGACCCAGCTCATCTCGGCAACGCGCACGGCCATGCCGGTGTCGGACGGGCGGTGCTCCTGGACGCGATTGCGTCCCTTGTCCTTGGCAAGGAAACAGGCAACGTCGGCAAGCCGCAACGCGTCCTGCACGCCGGCACTGTCGGCCAGCCCGACCAGGCCGATGCTCGCGCTGATCCGGAAGCTCGACCCCTCATAAATGAAGTTCGACTGCTCGATCACCGCCCTGACCCGCTCCGCAACGTCGGCAGCGACGTCGTGCGTCGCGGAGCCGTCGTCACGCAGGAGAATGCCGAACTCGTCGCCGCCAAGACGCGCGACGAGGCCGCTGCCGCCGACTTCGGTCGCCAGCAGCCTTGCCACCTGCTTCAGCAACCGGTCGCCCGCCATGTGGCCGCAGGTGTCGTTGACGATCTTGAACTGATCGAGATCGATCAGCATCAGGTCGGCGCCGATGGCCGGCGAGCCCGACATCGCCTTGTGCAGTTCGAACTCGAACTGCCGGCGGTTGGCAAGGCCGGTGAGCGCGTCATGCGAGGCAGCCCACGCCAATTCCTCGACCAGCCGCCGCTCGGCGGTCATGTCGTGAATGATCATGACGCGGCCCGCCGGCTCGCCGGCATGCACGATCGGGGTCTCGACCACCGAGACCGGCACGCTGGAGTGGTCCGGCCGCACCAGGAGCTGCGGCCGGCTTTCGTCGTCGGCGTCGAACGATCCGCGCACCGGCTGCTCGGCAATGTTGAACAGCGACGCCAGCGGCCGTCCCGTCACCTCCTGCCCTGCCGCGATGAGCCGCTGTGCGGCGGCGTTCATGTAGTCGACCCGATCGTCCTGCGTCGTCACGATGACGGCATCGCCGATCGACGCCAGCGTGAGCTGGGCGCGCTCCTTCTCGACCGCGAGCGCGGTCTCGGCGAGCCAGCGCCGCCACAGCATCCGCCTCGTGTGGACCAGCACGATGGCGGCAAGGCAGGCCGCGATCACGAGGTTGACCAGCAGCAGCAGCGCGGAGACCTGGCGCGACGCCTTGCCCAGATGATCGGAGAAATCGACGGCGAGCGTGCTCAGCGCGGCATCGACTGTACCGATCCGCTCGGCCCAGTGCCTGATGGTCGCAGCCGACGGATCGTGCAGCGCGACGTCGTTCGCGGCCTCGTTCCGGATTTCAATGAGCTGATCGAGCAACCCATCCGAACTACGCCATGCCGTCACCGCGCCGGCCACGTGGTGCATCTTGCGGAAATATTTGAACAGCCAGATCAGGCCGCCGATGTCGTCATCATGATTGCCTGCCCTGGCGAAGCCGGCCCTCGCCACGGCGTCATTGTTGCCCGGCGCTTCCAGAGCGCGCCGCGCCGTGCGGTCGGCCAGCGGCACCGCGATCGCGGCATCGAATTTCTGCAGATAGAGCGGCGCGCCGGTGCTGACATAGGTCTGCAGGTAGTGGATGGCGTCCTTCTGTCCCTTCGACCACATGCTTTCGCCGGCCACGTAGGCCCTGACGGCAGACATCACCTGCAGGCTGCCCGCGGACAGGCCGCCCAGCAGCAGCACGATGGCCAGCAGCGGTCCCACCACCCGCCACAACGACCAGCTTCGAAACGAAAAGAACATGCCCAAATGCGCCCGCCCCTGAAAATTATCGGGTGAGCCTAGGAACCGTGACTTAACCTCACGTTGCAGAACGCGATGAGTTTGAAACGACTTGGCTGCAGCACAATTGCGTCAAACTTTACGCAACAGCCGCGACGCTCAGGGACGCAGTGTCGGCGACGTGTTCGGCGTCGGCGCCTGCTCCATCTCGGCCTCTTCGGGCAGCTTGTCGGCGTGGACGGCGAGCGGCGTGCCGATCCAGAGCGGATCGTCGTGGTGGTCGCGGCGCGGATTGGTGGTGTTGGGATGGACCAGGATGCTCAGGCTGCCGTGGTTCAGCATCAGCCACGGCACCAGGGTCGGAAACAGCTCGGCCGCAAACGCCACCTGATACATCGCCTGATCGTGCGGGCCGACCTTGACGTCGTGCCAGCGCCCGAGCGTGACCAGGAAGCGCTCGCCGATCCAGTTGCGCAGCCGCTCCGCCTCGTCCCGGCTGGCCGCGGGGTCGTAATAGACATGAGCGTGATAGCTCGCGATCTCGCCGATCGTCCGTGGCGCGTCCGTCATCTCACCTCTCCCTCCGCGGCCGGTCACTTGCGCCGCAGCACACTGAACTGGAATGACTGCGTCGCGCCCCAAGGCGTGACGTGCCGGTGCGCCTCATGCGCGATCAACTCGAATGCCGGACCAATGGTCCTGCTGAGCGTCGCGGGGTCATAGCGCTGCACCGGCAGGCCGCTGCACTTCTCCGGGCCATCCAGTGCGAAGGTGCCGATCACGGCGTGCCCGCCTGCTTTGACGCCGCGATGCAGCCGGTCGAGATAAGCTGCGCGGTCTGGTTCCTCGACCAGGAAGTGAAACGCCGCGCGATCGTGCCAGATGTCGAAGGTCTGCTGCGGCTGCCAGACCGTTGCGTCACCTACGATCCAGTGCACCGCGTCAGCTGCTGCGCCGATCCGCTCCCGCGCGTTCGCCAGTGCCGCCTCGGAGAGATCGAGCAAGGTCACATCATGAAAGCCGCTCGCCAGCAGCACATCGACAAGTCGCGAAGCTCCGCTGCCGATGTCGACGATCGAGGCGTCGCGGCCGGGCGCAACCGATTCGATCAGGCGCAGCGATGGCTGCGGATCGGCCTGCGACCAGCTCACCTGCTGCTCTCTCTTGGTCAGATAGACGGTCTGCCAATGCGATTGCCGATCAGAAGCGGTCATGGCGATAGGTCCCGAAAGCGGCAACAACCTGCGTTGCGCCATTAACCATCAGCTAGGCGCGGCGGTCTCTCGCGTCAACCGGCAGCGGCGGGCACGCACGGCGGCGTAGCAGCAAATGCCGCATTTGCTTCGCCGCATTTTCCAACTAACCTGATGGCCGGGTTGAGATCAGGGCGTCCGGGGATGGCCAATTTCGGCTGGACACGCGGCAACAAGCCTGCACAAGCGGAGGACGCCGCCAGCGACTTGCGCGGCCTTACCGATCCATTGGCGTTTCTCGCCGCGCTCGACAAGGTGGTCCCGCGCTATCTCGATCTCGCCGACAATGGCGTGCTGGTCTATCCGGCCTGCAAACGCAAGTCCGGCGATCTGCTCGGCGACATCAGTGCGATCTGGGAGCACACGCGGCTTGAAGCGATGCGCTATGTCCCAATGGTGCCGCGGCAGGACATCTCGCTGCTGGTCGATCCGGCCCGCCAGGCGGAGATGATCGATGCTTTCCTGCGCCAGCGCGCGCACGACAAGACCGTCGTCGATTTCACCGGCACCGCGATCGAAGACTACGGGATCGCGATCTACGCTGGCCTGAACTGGCTGAACCATTGCGGCGCCCTCGTGGGCGCGGATCCGCAAAAATTTTCCGGCACGTTGCGGAGCTTCCGCAGGGTCATGGTGGTCGCCCAACAGTGGTGGGCGATCGACGGCGCGGCCGAGCGCTGCCGGCAACTGCTGGAAGCGCGCGAACGACCGCCGCTGGTGTTCTTCCTGATGTGGGCCGAATGCACCAATTTGGCGCGCGAGATCGCGATCGCGGCGGCCGGTCCAAATGCAACCGAGGACACCATCTCGCGGATGCGCGCGGCCGAAGATCCGGACGAGCTGACGTAATGCGCGGATCGGACGCGCGGCCGCAGACCAAGGTGCCATAAATCCAGGATGTCCGCTTTCGAGAGGTAAAGCGGACTCGCGACCCCGACCACGCGGATGTCGCCTTCTGACCCAGCTCGGACATTCGGCAAACGTCGAGCCATTTTTCTGCTACATGTGGCATCGGATTTCCCGGGCGGGGGGCGTCATGAGCGACGAGCGCGTGGAGCGGAGACAAGCAGCCGTGCCGTCGGCAGACGAGGCGAATATCGAGCCCATCTTGCCGGATATGGCTGCACGCACCGAACTGCATTCGATTAACACCTTGACGCTATCGGATACGCAATTTTTGCGCGGTGAGGCCGTCGGGAAGGCAACGACGACTTCTGGACAGCTCCGGCTCGCGACGAACTCTGGTCAGTTGCCGGTCGTGGTCCTGCAGCATGGTTCCGCCGGTATGGCGCCTAACGTCGAGATGTGGGTCAGGGAGCTCAAC
>NZ_JAGKJL010000046.1:0-71992 GCF_020329495.1 Bradyrhizobium australafricanum
TCGCAAACCGCCCTTTCTTCAACCGCGGAGAGGCTGGTCGTGAGGTTCTTCGGCCGGTGCGAGCGGTCTTCGACCGTCGTGCGGCTGCGCCAGCGATAAATCGTGGTCTCGCTGACCCCCAATTCGGCCGCCAATTGGGCGACCGACTTCCGGCTGCGCTGGATGTAGGCACGTGTCTTCGGCGTCGTCGTGGCGTTCGCGTGCAAGCTCAGTTCCATGACCCGAGGTGCTCCCTGACAAAGGCCACGCCTCGTTCTACACCGATTCCATCAAACCAATCAGCAGGGACCAAACACTTACGCGAGGCCACCGCGGTCCCGATCACAACGCGGGGAGCCCTCTTTCTCGAGCAAGGGACATGGCGTAATCTACAGCAAGCTGCCCTTGGACGGGACGGGCCGACGTCGCCGTTTGAAGGAACGGGCAGCGGTCAGGCCGTCGGCAGGCATCGCAGTCTGAAAGCAGCGCCTGCCTTATGTGGCGCTCCCTCAACTTCAACATGAAGCAGGTTGGCCTGCCGCGCGCGCGGCAGACAAGGGCATGCTAAACCCTTGGAGGACGACATGGCGACATTCATATTGAGGATCGACTGGACCGACCAGGGAATTCGTAATGTCAAGGAAGCTCCCAAGCGCAGCCGAGCGGCGAAAGAACTCGCCAAGACGCTAGGTGTCGAAATCAAGGAGGTCTATCTCACCTCCGGCGAGCATGACATCCTTCTCCTCGCCGAAGCACCGCTCGGCGACAACATCACAAAACTCGCGCTTGCCCTCAGCTCTCTGGGAAACATACGGACTTGCACCTCACGGGCCTGGCCCGAGGCGGAGTGGACCAAGCTGATATCCGAGCTCCCGTAGCTACGTCGGATATCCCGATGGATGTATACGCGGCCTGACTGACGGGCGCCGTTGCAAACTTGCCCCCGGCGATCGGCGCGGGAGCGTGCGCGTGCGCAGGACCAGCCACCGCTTTGGTCGTGTGAATAAATGAGGATACGAAGCGCACGAGGGCGACGGCGGACGTCGTCGCCGGCGGGGCACCACGTCTTACTTATCCAGCCAGACATCCTCGAAGCGCAGATTGTTGTACTGGCTGTTGTCGTGCGGATGGAAATTCTTCACGTAAGGCTGCCAGCAATTGCCGGCTGATGAGTGCAGGATGACCGGCCGCGCGGCGTCGTCGACCAGCAGGTGCTCGATGTCGAACACGATCTTGCGGCGCTTGTCCTTGTCGACCTCGCGCGACTGCGCCGCCAGCAGCTTGTCGACTTCGGCGTTGCAATACTGGGTGTAGTTGCGCTCGGAGTTGCAGGAATAGTTCTCCACCAGATTGCCGTCGGGATCGTCGACGCTGACGCCGGTGACATTGAGGCCGATGGTGTAGTCCTTGCGCTGCAGCCGCGAGTACCAGCGCGGCGTATCCAGAATGTCGAGCTCAGCTGTGATGTAGATCTTCTTGAGCTGGTCGGCGAGGATCACCGCCGGGTCGCGATAGGTCGGCAGATTGCGGGTCTGGATCTTGATCGACAGCGGCTTGGCGTCGCTGTAGCCGAGCTTCTGCATGATCGCCTGCGCCTCGGCGAGGTTCTTCCCGGTGTCGGGGCCGTAACCCATCAGCGTCGACAGGATCTCCGGCGGCATGGCCCACTCGCCTTCGGGCTTGGCCTGCATCGCGCCGCCAAGCCGGCCGGTGCCTTCGAACAGGATGCTGTTGAAGGCCTTGCGATCCAGCGCCAGCGACATCGCCTTGCGGATATCCGGATTGTCGAACGGCGGATTGACGCGGTTGACCAGAAGATTGATCTGCAGATTGGTCGACGTCATCTCGCAGATCGCGTTCGGCGCCCGTACCTTGACGTCCTTCATCAGGGGAATGCTGACGTCGGACGGAAAGGTGATGTCATAATCGCCGGTCGCGAACGCCAGCATGCGGGTGGCGCGGCTGTCGATCGAGCGCACCGTGATCTCGTCGAGATACGGCCGGTCCTTCTTGAAATAATCGGGGTTGCGGATCAGACGGATGGAGTCACCGCGTCGGAACTCGACGAACTTGAACGGCCCGGTGCCGACCGGCTTGGTGCGCATCACCTGCTGCGGCACGTGGCAGGGATAGACCACCGAGAAGGCGCTGGCGAGCAGCGCCAGCAGGCCGGGCTGCGGCTCGGTCAGCTCGAACGTCGCCTCATCGTCGCCGTTGATGCTGACATCCTTGAGCTTCGAGTACCAGACCTTGCGCGGGTTGCGCTTGAAGTCCTGAGTCTCGCTCTTGCCGATCAGCATCCGCCAGGTGCACTGCACGTCCTTGGCCGTGAACGGCTGACCGTCATGCCACTTCACGCCGTGCCGCAGCTTGAAGGTAAGCTTTGTGTTGGTCTGGTCCCACGACCAGCTCTCGGCGAGATCGGGGATCACGGTGTCGATGCTTTCGTGCACCTTGGCCGGATCGAACACCACGAGGTTGTTGAAGACGGCCGCGAACGGCATCACCGAGGCGATGGTGGATTCCTCGAGCAGCGAGGTCGAGGGCGGATTGTCGTTGTGATAGAGCCGCAGCGTGCCGCCCTTCTTCTGCGCCGATGCAGGGCTCGCGGCCATCGCCGCGATGCCCAATGTCACAATGCACGCGGCCAGTTTGAACGACATTCCCGCCTCCCGAAATTTCTTGTTGTCGTCGGTTGCAGGCAGTCGAGCACAACACCCCGCCCCTCGCAACGACGCGAGGCCAAGATCATTGCCGGCTGCGCGCCACGCAGAGCGAGACCGGAATGCTCGCGACCTCGATGGCCGGAACAGGGCACCCGGACGGACCGGCGCCCGGCCCACGTGACCGGCCATCGCGCGTCCCGTCACGGGGAATTGGGGTTGGATGCATCCCCGAAATTGGCTACTAGTTTCCCGCCGAGAAACTCGGACCGTCTGAGGGCTTTAAATGACCTATTGCTGCGGAATTCTGGTGCGCGACGGGCTCGTCATGATCGCCGATACCCGCACCAATGCCGGCCTCGACAACGTCTCGACCTTCCGCAAGCTGCACATCTTCGAAAAGCCTGGCGACCGCATCATGGCGATCGCCAGCGCCGGGAATCTCGCGATCAGCCAGTCGGTGCTGTCGACCCTGACCGAGGGCATGGAAAATCCGGACACCGGCGAGCTCGAGACGCTGATGAACGCCCCGACCATGTTCCAGGCGGCGCAGCGGATCGGACGCGCCATCCGCTCGGTGCACGCGACCGAGGGCGATGCGCTGCGCGCCGAGGACATCTCCTTCGACGTCTCGTTCCTGTTCGGCGGCCAGATCAAGGGCTCGCGGATGCGCCTGTTCATGGTCTACACCGCCGGCAACTTCATCGAGTGCACCACCGACACGCCGTACCTGCAGATCGGCGAGCACAAATACGGCAAGCCGGTGCTCGACCGCGCCATGCATTACGACGTCGAGCTCTATGAGGCGCTGAAGACCGGGCTGATCTCGATGGATTCGACGATGCGCTCCAACCTCGGCGTCGGCCTGCCGATCGACGTGCTGGTGGTGCGCACGGACGCCTGCGAGGCCGATCTCAACCACCGCATCGAGGCCGGCGAGCCCTATTTCCATGACCTGCGCTCGCGCTGGTCGGCGGCGCTGCGCGCGGCGCACCAGAACATTCCACGCCCACCCTACAAGAACGAAACCGAAGCAAAAACCAAGTAAGAGGAAACTCGGATGACTGAGGCAACCAGCAAGATCGCACTCGTGACCGGCGCCGGCACCGGCGTCGGCCGCGCCGCGTCGCTCGCTTTAATGGACAAGGGCTACACCGTGGTGCTCGCCGGGCGCCGCATGGAAATGCTGGAGGAGACCGCCAAGCTCGGTCCCGCCGGCAAGAGCCTGTGCGTGTCGGCTGACATGGCCAACCCGGCCGCGATCGCAGCACTGTTCGACAAGGTGAAGGCGACCTACGGCCGGCTCGATGTGCTGTTCAACAATGCCGGCATGGGCGCGCCGCCGGTGAACTTCGAGGATCTGCCGCTCGAGCAGTGGCAGGCGGTCGTCAACACCAACCTCACCGCGCCGTTCCTGTGCACCCAGCACGCCTTCCGCATCATGAAGGACCAGACGCCGCGCGGCGGCCGCATCATCAACAACGGCTCGATCTCGGCGCATGCGCCGCGGCCGTTCTCGGCGGCCTACACCTCGACCAAGCACGCCATCACCGGCCTGACAAAAGCCTCCAACCTCGACGGCCGCATGTATGACATCGCGGTCGGCCAGGTCGATATCGGCAATGCCGCGACCCCGATGACCGACCGCATGGTCAACGGCCCCGGCGTGCTGCAGCCGGACGGCACCACCAAGCACGAGCCGCGCATGGACGCCAAGGCGGTCGGCGACGCGGTGGCCTACATGGCCGGCCTGCCGCTCGACGCCAACGTGCTGTTCATGACTGTGATGGCGACCAAGATGCCGTTCGTCGGCCGCGGCTGATCTGCTCCTTCTCCCTGCTTGCGGCAGGACTATCACGACGGCCGGCCGGGCTTGTCCCGGCCATGCCGTCGCGGGGGCCCGCCGCCAAAATATCGAAAACAACCCCATGCAAAGTGGCCGGCAGCTGCTGGCGTTCGACACGGCAACTTGACACGTCGGGCAAATCAGCGATATTTTTCCATTATTCCGAAATCATGAAAAGCTTGCCCCGGGGCTCATCTTCCCCTTCTCCCCGCGCGCGGGGAGAAGGTCGGGATGAGGGGGAGTCTCCACAAGGACGGTGAGAGACAAACGCGCGGAGAGTCCCCCTCACCCGGATTGCTGCGCAATTCGACCTCTCCCCGCAAGCGGGGCGAGGTAAGGGAGGCTCCCTACTCCAGCTTCTCGACGTCCCGCAGCGTCGGGAACAGCTTCATCCAGAGCAGCGCGACCGCGACCGTGGCGACGCCGCCGAGCACGGCCGACGGCACGGTGCCGAGCAGCGCCGCGGTGACGCCGCTCTCGAATTGGCCAAGCTGGTTCGACGCGTTGATGAACAGGAAGTTCACTGCGCCTACACGGCCGCGCATCTCGTCGGGGGTGGCGAGCTGCACCAGCGAGAAGCGGATCACGACGCTGATCGTGTCCGCGGCGCCGAGCACCGCGAGCGCCAGCGCCGACAGCCACATCCAGTGTGACAGCGCGAACACCACCGTCGCGACGCCGAACACGATCACCGCCTGGAACATGCGCATGCCGACGCGGCGGTTGATGGTGTGCCGCGCCAGCACCATCGTCATCAACAACGCACCGACCGCGGGCGCGGCGCGCAGGATGCCGAGGCCGAGCGGACCGGCTTGCAGGATATCGCGTGCATAGATCGGCAGCAGCGCGGTGACGCCGCCGAACAGCACCGCGAACAGATCGAGCGAGATGGTGCCGAGGATCGCCGGATTGCTGCGAACGAAGGTGACGCCGGCAAACAGGTCGTCCGACGACCCGTCGTTCTTTACCGGTGCCTGCTGCAGCCGGCCGATGCCGCCGGTCAGCAGTGCGCCGAACAGCCAGAACACCATCATGATGCCGTAGGGCGCGCTCGGCATCAGGGCATAGGCGAAGCCGCCGAGCGCGGGTCCGGTGATGGTCGCGACCTGGGCCGCGCCGCTCGAGATCGCGGTCGCCCGCTGCAGCGAGCCTTGCGGTGCGATCAGCGGCAACAGCGCGGCGGTCGCCGGACTCTCGAACGCGCCGGCGATCCCGAGCACGAAGGTCGCGACGAAGATCTGGATCTCGGAGATGGTGCCGGCAAAAGTGCTTCCGGCGAGAAACAATGCGGTCAGCGCCTCCGCGATCTGGCAGGCCTGCACCACGCGCTTGCGCTCGAAGCGGTCGGCGGCGTGGCCGGCGACGAACACCAGGAGCGCCGTCGGCAGGAACTGCACCAGGCCGACCATGCCGAGGTCGAACGCGCTGCCGGTCAGGTCATAGATCTGCCAGCCGATCGCCACCGCGCCGATCTGGCTGGAGAAGCGCGACAGGCTGCGCGACGACAAGAAGAACAGGAACGGTCTGTGGCCGAGCAGATCGCGGGCGCCGGCCGGCGTGGCGGAGGACATAGATGATTGCGTGACCGAGCGCCTGCAACTTGTCAATGGATACGAGATGAACGCGCAACAGCATTGCGCTGCGCGAGGCCCCTGCCCATAATCCCGCGAGGGTTCTTGGGGGCGTGATGCTGCAGTTGCAATCGGCGTTCGGCGTGGTGGCGTTGCTCTTGATCGCCTGGGCGCTGAGCGAGAATCGCCTGAAAGTATCGCTGCGCCAGGCGGCGATTGGGCTCGTCGTCACGATCGTCACGGCGCTGGTGCTGATCAAGGTGCCGTTGGTGACGCAGGCCTTCGGCGCGATCAATGACGCCGTCGGCACCATCGCCGCCGCGACGCGCGCCGGCACCGCCTTCGTATTCGGCTATGTCGGCGGCGGCCCGGCGCCGTTCGATCCCAAGGCGCCCGGCTCGGATTTCATCCTCGCCTTCCAGGCGCTGCCGATCGTGCTGGTCATGAGCGTGCTGACGACGCTGCTGTTCTATTGGCGCGTGCTGCCGCCTGTTGTGCGCGGCATGGCCTGGCTGCTCGAGCGCACGCTCGGCGTCGGCGGCGCGGTCGGGCTCTCGACCGCGGCCAATATCTTCCTCGGCATGGTGGAAGCGCCGCTCTTCATCCGCCCCTATCTCGCACAGCTGACGCGCTCCGAATTGTTTCTGGTGATGACCGGCGGCATGGCCGGGATCGCCGGCACGGTGCTGGTGCTGTATGCCACGCTGCTCGCGCCGCTGATCCCGGATGCGGCCGCGCATTTCGTCATCGCCTCGGTGCTCGGCGCGCCGGCCGCAATTTTGGTGAGCCTGATCATGGTGCCGGAGACTTCGGACAAGCGCACCGGCGGATCGCTCGACAATCCCGATATCCAGGTGTCGTCGACGATGGACGCCATCGTGAAGGGCACGGCCGCCGGGCTCGAACTCTTGATGAACATCATCGCGATGCTGCTGGTGCTGGTCGCGCTGGTCTATCTGGCGAACGCGATCATCGGCCTGCTGCCGGAGATCGGCGGCGCGAAGATTTCGCTGCAGCGCCTGCTCGGCTACGTCATGGCGCCGGTGTGCTGGCTGATGGGCCTGCCCTGGCCGCAGGCGATCACGGCGGGAAGCCTGATGGGCACCAAGACCGTGCTGAACGAGCTGATCGCCTATGTCGACCTGTCGAAGCTCGGCCCCGACGCGCTCGATCCGCGCTCACGGCTGATCATGCTCTACGCGATGTGCGGCTTTGCCAACTTCGCGAGCCTCGGCATCATGATCGGCGGCCTCGGCATCATGGCGCCCGAGCGACGCGACGAGATCAACGCGCTCGGGTTGAAGTCGATCGTCTCAGGCACGCTGACGACCTGCCTGATGGGCGCGATCGTGGGGATGCTGACGCAGCCGTAGACGCAGTAGCCCGGATGGAGCCAACGGGTTGCGCGAACGCGCGCCCGATGACAGGCTCCGCGCAATCCGGGGCGGTGCCGACGCGATGAAGCTCCCTGTCAAGCGGATCATTGTTGGGCCGGCCGGCGGCGCTGACGCACGTAGCCGCGCATTGAGCCGTCGCTTGCAATAACGCGATGACAGGGGATCGATGGGTCGTAATTCGTGCGCATTATGGCACCAACCGCGCGTGCAGCCTTCGGATTGCCGGCTTTGGCAGCGACAGCTTTGTACGTCATGGCCTTCCCCTTTGGGATCTTGCGCACGATGTCGCGGACCTTATCTGAAAAGGTTTTCATAGGCCGAGTGTAGCACGCTTCTCAGAAGGTTTTCGCCTTATTACTTTCGGTTGGAACGAGCGCGTCGCGTTGGCACGGAAGATTCGACCGGACGTGCCGGTGTTAGTTTCGAAGTGCGCGCCGCCGTCTTAACATTGTGGGCAGCTGTTGGCCCCTAGCGTCGTTTGCCGCGCAGTGCCGGCGTGGACGCAAACGGAGCATTGCGGACATCGCGGCGGCTCCGCCCGATGCGATTCGACGTGAATGACTAAGGGACTCATCCTACTTCTTGTCAGCGAGCCGCTTTCTGATTCTGATTACAGCCGGCCTGGCGCTCACCGAAGCCTCAGTTCGCTCAAGTTTCTGAGCGATCTCGCGCTGCGTCCTGTCCTACTTTGGCAGAGCGACTGTCCTATTCGGACAGCACCGGACGGCAGGTGCTGGCCTGGTGGCCTAAGTCTGATTTTCGGAGTGGCCTGTTTTGGATTAATCGAACAGAAACCACGGCTTGGCCGATGTTCTCGGTAGGACTACTGAAACAGGCCCATTAGATGTTCTGGCCCAATCGGTTCCTGTTGACGGCCAAATGTTCCCTTATTCGGCCGCGAGTTCCGAATTGACTAGGAACCATCAAATTCCGGGCGTATTGACAATTATCACCGCACGACCCGTGGCTTTTATCGGTGATGAGATCGCCCAGTTGACGCTCCCGCCCAACACCAGCAGGGAGCAACGCCATGAAGAGGCGACGGCGTTTCACCCAGACGCAATCATTGGAAGAACGGCTCGCGGAAGAGGCCAAAAGCTTGCGCGAGGAAGCCAAGACGCTTCCCCCATGCGCAGAGAAAGAAGCCCTGCTGAGGAAGGCGCGGCATGATGAGGTCGCTGCCCATTTGACCGAGTGGCTGATGTCACCTGGGTTGAGGCCCCCCAGATAGCAACTATCCCCTGATGTGCTTCGTTGTAGAAGATCACCAGCACGAGACCTTTCGGGCGCTGGTGGCTGAGAGTTTCTATGCGCTCCCGCCTTCACGGAAGGGAGCGCTCAACATGGCCCTCTATTTCTTCGACATCCAAAGCGGCCGTGAGTTCTTTGCGGACGAAGAAGGGCTGAATTTGCCCGATCAAAAGTCCGCCGAGATCGAAGCGATGCAAACGCTCATTGAGATGACCAAAGACTCAATCTTTGTAAACGAACGGCCCGATATGGCGATTGAGGTTCGCTCCACAACCGAGCGACTGTTCTGCGTCTCCGTGATCTATCGAAAAAATGGCACAAAGCATTGAGGCCGCCTCAGTTGGCGGTCTCTTTCATTTATCGATGCGATGCCATGTCGCCTCTTGGCCCGAATCCGACGAACTCGGACACTTATCTCAGGGCATCTGACAGGGATAAACCGGACCTCGTCCGCGCCGGCCGCCAATTCCGTGTCTGCCCCTCCGAAAAAGGGGTAAAATGCTTCAGGGTCACATCTGAGGAGCGACAACATGACCCTACAAATCCCCGAGGTAGTTCCCACCAGGATCGACCGGCGTGTCTTCGCGATCATGGGCAACACGATGCCCCCCCGAGATCCTAATGACGACGAAGAGGACGAAGAGCAAGACGACGAAGAGAACCGACCCGACGAACCGCCGGTCGTGCGCGAGCCGGACGAAGACTGAACAGGATGCGTATGATTGACGTAGCCTGAGCTTCGGAGAGCGTGATCCCCAGCCTACGTGCGGCGCGCTGGCGCGTCCGGCGGCTTTCAAGGTCGTTCTAATTCCGAGAGCCGCGGGCAGAGTTTGACCGGACCACGGTTGCCGGCGGAGCAACCTGTTGGCGTTCACTGGTGCAGGAGGAGAGCATGACCCTCATATGGCTTGGTGTGCTCCTTGTTTTCGGCGGCGTGCTCCAGATGGCGTATCAGCCAATCTGGCGAGGCCGATTCAGCGGTGGAAGGTGGCTTCGCTCCGGGCGTGACACGCTGGAACCTGAAAGACCGGGTAGCGGCTTCGGCATCAAATCGAATTGGCCTGGACTTGTGATGGTCGCGCTTGGCGGCGCTTTCTTGCTGGCCGGAGCTGCCGTCTGAGTTGGACGAATGTCTCAGGTGATGCCCGTTATCTAGCCCGGCCATGTGCTAAGCCATGTCTCTTCTTGGCCCATCGCGACATCTTGCGTTGCCGCACGAACTTGGTCGGTATCGGGGCAAAGCGGACGTAGAGTCACGCCGACGGTTTTATGGGTACACGGCCTGGAAAATCGTCATGCCCGGGCTTGACCCGGTCATCCATCAGCCAAGGAGAGTCTTTCGAAGCAGGATGGATGGCCGGGTCAAGCCCGGCCATGACGGCCGCGAGAAGCCTACGCCTTCAGCTCCACCGTCTTGAACTCGGCCGGCAGGATCACCTCCAGCAGTTCGACGTCGTCGGAGTAGTCCAGGATCATGTGCCGGATGCGCGGCGGCTGGGTCCAGGCGCTGCCTTGCTGCATCAGCGTCTCGCCCTCGCCTTCCATGTAGGTCTTCACCCAGCCCTTGAGCACATAGACCATCTGGAAGTCGACATCGTGGAAGTGCAGCTTCGACACTTCATCGGGATTGCACGGTCCCTGCAGCCGGATGACGTGTGCCTGCGCGAGGCCATGCGAGGCGGCGGCGATGCCGAGGTCGCGATACTTGGCATAGGCGCGCAGCCCGTCGGCCTTGAAGTCCTCTTCGCGGTGATGGCTGATCGCGACGCGCTGCTTCGGCCGCGCCTTGGCTGCAGCTTTCGGCGCGCTCTTCTTGGCCGCCGAGACGCGGCCTTTCGACTTGATGGTCTTGCGCGCGGACGATTTCGCGGACGTCTTCTTGGCGCCTGCGCCAAGCCCCGACCATTTCTTCTTCACCGCGGTCTTGGCTGCCGATCTTGATGCCGTCTTCTTGGCCATTGTTTCGCCTCCCGTCTTTTTGTGACGGAGAGAGGCTAACACAAGTCGCGCGCCGCGAGGCGAGCAAAGGCGCACAGCGCGCTTTTGCTCCCTTGCCCGCTAATGCAGCCGGAACACGCCGTCGACGGCACGCAGCTCGGCCGGCTTGACCAGCTTGGAATGCGCCACCGTCACCGAAAACAGCGGGCCTTCGAGCTTCGCCTGCCAGAACGCGAGGAAATCCTGCAGCGCCGGAAATTTCGGAAACAGGTCGTAGTTCTGCCAGACATAGGTCTGCAGCAACGAGGGGTGATCCGGCATCCGATAGAGGATTTGCGCCGTCGTCAGCCCGTACCCCAGCAACTGCTTCCGGAAATCGTCGGAAACAACCCCACCAACTCGCGAGACCATGCCAACCTCCTGTGACGGAGCGCATTCACGTGGTGGCCGACCTCCCCCGCCGGACCACCGGCAATGGATGCGCTCACATGAGAGAAATGTGACGCACGCGACTAACCCATCTCAAGCCTAAATGTTTAATAGGTTGTTGAAATTTCTTGCGTTGGCAGCAGCTTACCGCATCTGCTAATAGCCCCGGCGCCCCTCTTGGGCGGCATTAAGGATGCCGAAATGATCTCGGCATCCTCTTGGCAGACCGCACTCACGAGTGCCAATTTTTCTGCTAGAGGCACTTGCCCGCCGTCAAGGCTTGGCCTATCTCCTGCCCAACCAGTCTGGCACTCGCTGGGCTGGACTGCTAACTCTCCAAAAATCTACAGCATCTACAAATGTTTAGGAGGACTGCATGAAATTCCGTCCGCTTCACGACCGCGTCGTGGTCAAGCGTATCGACGCCGAAGAGAAGACTGCTGGCGGCATCATCATTCCGGACAGTGCCAAGGAAAAGCCCTCGCAGGGCGAAGTCATCGCCGTTGGCCCGGGCGGCCGCGACGAAGCCGGCAAGCTGATCCCGATCGACCTCAAGGTCGGCGACCGCGTGCTGTTCGGCAAGTGGTCCGGCACCGAGGTCAAGATCGACGGTGAAGACCTGCTGATCATGAAGGAAAGCGACATCATGGGCGTCCTCGACGTCCCCGCTTCCAAGAAGAAGGCGGCCTAAGCGCCTCCTCCCTCCCAGGTTAAATCTCTCAAGGAAAAACTCAGATGGCAGCTAAAGAAGTCAAATTCTCCGTCGAGGCGCGCGACAAGATGCTGCGCGGCGTCGACATCCTCGCCAATGCGGTGAAGGTCACCCTCGGTCCGAAGGGCCGCAACGTCGTGCTCGAGAAGTCGTTCGGCGCTCCCCGCATCACCAAGGACGGCGTCACCGTCGCCAAGGAGATCGAGCTCGAGGACAAGTTCGAGAACATGGGCGCCCAGATGGTGCGCGAAGTCGCCTCCAAGTCCGCTGACGCGGCCGGCGACGGCACCACCACGGCGACGGTGCTCGCGGCCGCGATCGTGAAGGAAGGCGCGAAGTCAGTCGCCGCCGGCATGAACCCGATGGACCTGAAGCGCGGTATCGACCTCGCGGTCGAGGCCGTCGTGGCCGACCTCCAGAAGAACTCGAAGAAGGTCACCTCGAACGAGGAGATCGCCCAGGTCGGTACCATTTCGGCCAACGGCGATGCCGAGATCGGCAAGTTCCTCTCCGACGCCATGAAGAAGGTCGGCAATGAGGGCGTGATCACGGTCGAGGAAGCCAAGTCGCTCGAGACCGAACTCGACGTCGTCGAGGGCATGCAGTTCGACCGCGGCTACATCTCGCCCTACTTCGTCACCAACGCCGACAAGATGCGCGTTGAGATGGACGACGCCTACATCCTCATCAACGAGAAGAAGCTCTCCTCGCTGAACGAGCTGCTGCCGCTGCTCGAGGCCGTGGTGCAGACCGGCAAGCCGCTGGTCATCGTCGCTGAAGACGTCGAAGGCGAAGCCCTCGCCACCCTCGTCGTCAACCGCCTGCGTGGCGGCCTGAAGGTCGCGGCCGTCAAGGCTCCGGGCTTCGGCGATCGCCGCAAGGCCATGCTGCAGGACATCGCGATCCTGACCGGCGGCCAGGCCATCTCGGAAGATCTCGGCATCAAGCTCGAGAACGTCACGCTTCAGATGCTCGGCCGCGCCAAGAAGGTGATGATCGACAAGGAAAACACCACGATCGTCAACGGCGCCGGCAAGAAGGCCGACATCGACGCCCGCGTTGCCCAGATCAAGGCGCAGATCGAGGAGACCACCTCGGACTACGACCGTGAGAAGCTGCAGGAGCGTCTCGCCAAGCTCGCAGGCGGCGTCGCGGTGATCCGCGTCGGCGGCGCGACCGAGGTCGAGGTGAAGGAGCGCAAGGATCGCGTTGATGACGCGATGCACGCGACCCGTGCGGCTGTCGAGGAAGGCATTGTCCCGGGCGGCGGCGTCGCCCTGCTCCGTGCCTCCGAGCAGCTCAAGGGCCTGCGCACCAAGAACGACGACCAGAAGACCGGCGTCGAGATCGTGCGCAAGGCGCTGTCGGCTCCCGCTCGCCAGATCGCGATCAACGCCGGTGAAGACGGTTCGGTCATCGTCGGCAAGATCCTGGAGAACAAGACCTACAACTACGGCTTCGACTCCCAGACCGGCGACTATGCCGACCTCGTCAAGAAGGGCATCATCGACCCGACCAAGGTCGTGCGCACCGCGATCCAGAACGCTGCCTCGGTTGCCGCGCTCCTGATCACCACGGAAGCGATGGTTGCCGAGCTGCCGAAGAAGAACGCCGGCGGCCCCGCGATGCCTCCGGGCGGCGGCATGGGCGGCATGGACTTCTAAGCGACGAAGTCGTCCCGGACGCGGTGCAGCGCGAAGCGGTGCACCGCAGAGCCGGGATCTCGCTCAACGACAACGAAACGCAAAACCCCGGCAGCGATGCCGGGGTTTTTGTTTGGGGCAGGCTCGCCGGGCGACTTACCGCAGCGCGGCCAGTGCGAATACGTCCACAACCTCACGCTGGTGCAGGAGCCTTACGCTGCTCACAGCATGCACGTTATGCACAACACTCTCCGTAAATATACGTTGGTCTGAGTTGACAATTTCAAAAAAAATTTCGTGCGAGAGTCGCAAACCGAACCGACAGCGTCATCTTCGTCCCGCACAGTAGGCTTGGGACAAGATCGAAGTTCACTCTCAACAATCTGAATTGAGCACGGAGCGTCAGCTCCCGTGACGCGGGCAAGCGTTGCGGAGAATGCTTTCACTTGCGAGGGAGGCAGTGCAGTGAGCGACAAGGTTCTCAGCCGAGCCGCCTGAAGAAGCGGCGTTGAAGTCACATCGAGGATTCGTTCAAGGAGGGACCTGGCCGGTTGGAAGAAGCCCAGTGACGAGAGCATGCAGCCCCCACTGCCCGATGCTCCGTCAACCGCCGCAGGTGCGCGATGCCCCCCCAACTACCCCGCGCACCGACCTGGGGCCAATCCAACCGGCCGGACTATTCTGCAAGGCAAAAGGCAAAAGGCAAAAGGCAAAAAGCAAAAGGCAATATGGGAGGGAGGCGCTCATGGGCATGGTGATGGTCAGATGTCCGCAAACCGGGCACGCGATTTCCACCGGAATCAAAACCGATCGCGAGAGCTTTCGACGCAGTACCGTGTTCTTCTCGCGCACGGCCTGTCCATTTTGCCGCGCGGATCACGCCTGGTTTGCGCGGGACGCCTGGGTCGATGAGCCGAGCATCCGCGTGCGGCGACGCCGCGGCGGCGGTTCACCGGCCTGAAAATGCCCACCACTTTTGACGACCGCGATGGAGGGACACCATGGCGCAGGTGCAGATCACGACGGAAACGTCTGTCTGGCTGCTGCAGGCCAAGGACTTTCTCGATGAGGCACGACGGCTGAAGCCCGGTCCGAAGCGCAATGAGTTGCGCGAGACCGCAAAGGTGCTGCGCGAGATTGCGGAGCTCGAAAGGGTATCCTCCCCGACACGGGAGCTTGATCGGCGGCCAGGACGCTGATCGCAGCAGGGAACGCGCTCACACGGCGTCGTCAGCCTCGATTTCCGGGATGCGCGGATCGTTGGCCGGCACCATTCCTCGCGTTCGAACCTTGTCGCCCGAGAAGATCTCCTCGGCCTCGAGACGCATGACGCGATGGCATTCGCACGCCGCCGCCAATAGCCGCGCCCGGTCGATCTCGATCTGGCCTCGTTGATCCGACCTGATCGCACCGCGCTTGCGCAGATTGCCCATCAGCAAGGTCACTGTCGTTCGTCGTACGCCGAGGATTTGCGACAGCGCTTGCTGGGTCAGCGGGAGGACGTCGCTGTCGACGCGGTCGCGAAGCTGAAGCAGCCAGCGCGCCATCCGCGCCTCGACCGGGTGGAGCGCATTGCAAGCGGAGCCGAGCTGAAACTGGATCAGCATCGATCTGACGTGCTTCTGGATTGCCTGCCGAATGCCGGGACTGCGCCCGAAAGCGGCATGAAAGCGCGCCGCCGGAACCCGCGAGGCGGTACCAGCCGCACGAACGACGGCGGTAATGCCTGACGGCGAGGCTCCGAGCACCGAAAGACTGCCCACGGCCCCTTCGCATCCGACCACGCCGGTCGCGACCGTCTGCCCATCCGCCATGTCGATCATCAACAGGATCGCGCCGCTGTGAGGAAAGAAGACGTAGTCGATCTCGTCACCGGCGCGCGCCAGGACTGCATCCTGCTCGAGCGCAACGGTCTCAAGTTCGGGTCTCAGGAGGTCCAGATCCGCCGGCGACAATGTCGCCAGAAGGCGATTACAAGTTCCACCGGAATTGCTCACCTGCGGGAACGTCAAGGGTCGCACAGCATACTCACTCGAACACGGGATCAAAAAACATATTCCAAACGCTTGACCGCAAGGCGGAATTCTCCGCGGCGGCGTCCTTAAAGTTAGATGCAAATGCGCCGCCGGACGCAATAGCAAAATGCGCATCGTTACACCGTAGAACTTCGGGAACCCAACAGTTCCAGTTTCACATCGCTGGCGCCGCGCGCGACATCCGAACCTGCTCTTTCACCACCCGCGCGGGCGCGGGAAGGTGGCGGACGCGGTGTGACCGCTCGCTGCGGCACCCGTCAAGACGCGTGCGAGTGGCGGTCCGGCCACCGATGCGCCTGCGTGAGCAGTTCCTGCGCGTCCTTGATCTCGGCAAGATCGAGCGCCGGATCGAAACCGGCGAGCACCGGCGCCAGCAATTGCGATATCTCCTCTGCCCGGCCGCTGCGGCTGTAAAGACGTGCAAGTCCCAGCGCGCTGCGCAACTCGAACATCCTGGTCTGCTGCCTTCGCGCGATCTCGAGGGCGCGATGGAAGGCATCCTCGGCGCCGGACATGTCAGGGCTGTGACGACGCGACAGCAGCCCACCCTGCACGCGGTAGAGTTCGGCATCCAGCCAGTGCTGCCCGGACTGCTCCGTCGCCTCGATCAACTCATTGATGATGTCGAGCCCGGCATCGACATGCCCGGCCTCCGCATTCGCCACGGCAATCTGCAATCCCCAGAACGGTTCACAGAGGTAGCAGTCGTTCTCGTGAAGCAACGACCAGCCACGTTGCATCTCCGCGAGACCTGCGGCGCGGTCGCCGGCACGCCACTTCTCCAGACCATTGAGATAGGTGCCGGCGGCGACATACAACGGCATCGTGTGATCGCGCGCCAGGCCGAGGGCCAGGATCGTGTCGGTCTGGCGCAACCTGCTGCCGCACAACCCGTCGAAGACCGCCTTGTGAACCAGCGCATTGGCGCGCGCGAGCGCGCGCTGTTTTCCGGCGACGTCCACCGCGGCGCCCGCGAGCTGCCGCGCCCGATCGATCTCGCCACGCGGCCAAAGCACCAGGGCGAGAAATCTCATGATGACGAACGGCAAGTCGAGCGTCGACGCCTTGAAGGTCGCCGGATCCGGCTCGGTCGCATAGGCCGCGAAGGCCTGCTCGAGATGGATGCCCGCGTTCACGTACTCGCCCACGAACCAGCAGGTTACCCCGCTGGTCCAGCGCGCGACGATGGTCGCCACCGGCGACTGCGGGTGCCGCTCCGCTGCGCCCATGATCGCATCCGCCAGCTCCCGCATCGGCGCGAGCTCGCCGTGGGTCAGGCAGGCGTTGAAGAGGCCCGACTGGATCGGCGCCATTTCGATCGGATCATCGATGTCGGAGGCGAACTGCCGGGCGCGCGTCCAGGCGGCGACCGTCTCGGGGGCGCTGTGCCCGAGACTACCCCGCAGCGCGCGCCCGTAGGCGATTTGCAGATGGAGCCGGCCGATCATCCGATCCGGCTCGTCGGGCAGTTCATCGGCGATGGCGACCGCCTTGCCGAGATGCGCGATCGCCTCGCAATAGGCCGAGCGCTTCAGCGCCTGCTGACCGGCCTTGCGCCACCACGCCAGCGCGGTCTCGCCGAGCCCTGCCTCGGTGAAATGGTAGGCGACGACTTCCGGCTCGATCTCGGCCATCTCGGCAAACTTGTCGCGCAACACATCGCCAATATGCTTGTGAAGCAATTGCCGGCGGCTCTTGAGCAAGCTCTCGTAAGCCGCTTCCTGGACCAACGCGTGCTTGAAGCTGTAGCTTGCGTCCGGCGGCACGCCCCGGCGCAGCAGCAGCTCGGCCTCTTCGAGCTGGGCAAGCGCCGCGGCAAGCGTCAGATCATCGCGCCCGGCCACGCTGCGCAGCAGCGCATATGAGAACTCACGGCCGATCGCGGCACCGATCTGCGCCACCTCCTTGACGGGCGCCAGCCGGTCGAGCCGTGCCATCAGCGAGTCCTGCAGCGTTGCCGGGATCGCCAGCGGCGGCAGCGGATTGTCGAGGCGATAGCGCCCGGCATTCTCGACCAGCAGCCCCGACTCCATGACCATCTTGGTCAGCTCCTCGACGAACAGCGGGACACCATCCGTCCGCTCGATGATCTGCGCCATCATCTCGCCGGGCAGCAACCGGCCGACGGTCACCTGCTCGATCAGCGCGCGCGTATCCTGCCGGTCGAGCCGATCGAGCCGCAGCAGGCTGACATTGGCGAGCCCTGCCCATGGCGGCTCGAACTCCGGCCTGAACGTCATGAGCATCAGGATCGGCAGTCCCCTGATCCGGTCGACCGCGAGGTCGAGCAGCTCGAGCGACGTGGCATCGGCCCAATGCACGTCTTCGCAGACGACAAGCACCGGCTGCTGCCGGGCGAGGCCCTCGAGCTGGTCGAGCAGCGCTGCGAATGTCTGCCGCCGCTGCTGCGCCGGGCTGAGGCCGAGCGGCGGATAGCGGTCGCCGGTCGGGATCGACAGCAGCGCTGCGATCAGCGGTGTCACGGTGGGCACATGCTGCGTGCCGAGCGCCAGCATGGCTTCGAGCTTGTCCAGCTTCTGCTCCGGCGCATCTTCCGACCTGATGCCGGCGGCACGCTCGAGCTGGGCGACAAAGGGGTGCAGCGCGCTGTTGGTGTGATAGGGCGAGCATTGATACCGCACACGGCGGTGTGTTCCGGGCGCCAGGCTGTCGGAGAGCATCGCCACGATGCGCGATTTGCCGATACCCGCTTCGCCCGATATCAGCACCGCCTGGCCCTGGCCCTGCCACGCCAGTTGCTGGCGCGACAACGCAAATTCGATCTCCGCCTTGCGGCCGACGAAGCCGATCGAGCGCGCGGTGCGCACCGCCTCGAAACGGCTTTCCGATGCCGGCTCGCCTTCGACGGCCCACACCGCGATCGGCTCGGAGATGCCCTTGACCTCGCGGCGGCCGAGGTTGCGCAGCGTGAACAGATTGCCGAGCAGCCGGCGGGTCGAGGCCGCCACGACGACCACGCCCGGCTCCGCCAGGCTCTGCAGCCGCGCCGCGATGTTCGGCGCATCGCCGACCAGCGCCTGCTCCTCCGACGCGCCGCCGGAGACGAGGTCGCCGACCACGACGAGCCCGCTCGCGATCGCTATCCGTACCGCAACGCCCTCTTCCGCCCGGGTCTCGAGCTTGCCGATTGCGGCGATGACGTCGAGGCCGGCCCGCACCGCGCGCTCCGCATCATCCTCGTGGGCACGGGGATAACCGAAATAGGCAAGGATCCCGTCGCCGATAAATCTGGCAACGGCGCCGTCGTATGTCGTGATCACCTGCGCACAGGCTGCGCGATAGGCGCGGATCACCTCCCACATGTCCTCGGGATCGAGACGTGCCGATAAGGCCGTCGAGCCGACCAGATCGCAGAACATCACGGTGAGGTGGCGGCGCTCGGCATCGTGCGGTGAAACCGGCGCGGCGATCAGTTCGGCTTGATTGAGATCGGCGATCGCGCGCAGCATCTTGCGGCGATGGCCGAGCAGGACGCCGAGCCTGTCGAAGTCTTCATCAGTCAACTCGGGAAGAACGCCGAGGTCGATCCCGTTCTCGGCAAAACGCAGCGCGTATTGCCCAAGTCCCAGCTTCTCGAGCCATTCCGCAATCTGCTGCACTGGCTTCACCGACGGGTTGACGGCTGGCCGAATGGACCACGGTGCATGAACGTTATCGCAATCTGACCGGAGTGGCACCTCCGTTTTGCGGCCCGGAGCCGGACATGCGAATTGGGCCGTGGCGGTGCCCGGTTACAGCCGTCTGCACGCTAACATTCGTACGAGTGCCGGCGGTCCGTCCCGGCGAAAAAATCGAAGGGCCGCCCGTGGGCGGCCCTTCCTGTCTTACGCGCTCTCGGGCGCCTTGAGACGCACGAGCTTGGTCAGCAGCGCATCGAGGCCCTGGCCCTCGCCCGCATGCAGGTCGATGCGGCCGACCTTTTCGACCAGACGCTCGAGCGACTCCAGCTCCTTGAGCCGCAGCAGCAGAGGGTTCTCCTCCATCAGCCTGGCGGTGTTCAGGAGCGAACGCGTCGCCGCGGTCTCCTCCTGGCGGCGGATCAGGTTGGCCTTCGCCACCCGCTCCGCCTCCACCACCTTGTTGACCAGCTCGCGGATCTCGCCGGGCAGGATCACGTCCTTCACGCCGAGCTCGGTGACCTCGACGCCGCTGTCCGCGACACGGTCGCGGACGAAGTCGCGAAGCTCCGTATCGAGCGCCGTCTTCGCGGACAGCACCTCGTCCAGCGTGCGGCCGGCCACCGCCTCGCGGATCGCGAACTGCACCAGGCGGTACAGCCACGCATCCACGTCGGGCACAACAGCCACGACCCGCTCGGGATCGACGATCCGGCGGAACGCGGTCAGCGTCACGCGCAGCGCGATGCGATCCTTGGTCAGCATCTCCTGCGCCGTGATCTCGACCGCCTGGGGACGCAAATCGAGGCGCTTGACCTCGATCTTGCGGCCCGCGATCCAGAACGCGTGCCGGCCGGGCGCGAGCCGCTCGACCAGCTTGCCCTCGACCGTGAGCAGACCGGCCTCGTGGTTCTCGACCACCGCCTCGGTGATGACACCGGCCCGGTTGGGCTGGATCATCGCGAGGTGGCGTGCCGTGACCCTGGGATCGCTGGTGACGTCGATGCGCTCGACCTCGACCGAGGTCGCGACCTTCCAGTACACGCGCGTCTGCCAGGGCGTCATCAGTTGCACGGGACGGCCGTCGAGGCTGACGATCGCGATCTCGTTCGCGCGGGTCTCGATCGCCTCGAACAGCTGTTCGGCCAGATCAGGCCGCGCGGCCTTGATCACCGCGAAGCGATCCGCGGGGAATTCGGTCCGCACGACGCTGAACAGCTCGGCCTTGAGCTGATGCAGGGGATCGAACAGGCGGTGACGTCCGGGCGCGAGCACCTGCTCGAGCCGGCCGTTGCGCGTCAGCAACGCGCGCTCGCCATCCTTCACCGTCAAATTGGTCGTCAGGAAATGCCAGGTCATGGCACGCCTCCATTGTTGCTCTCAGGCCCATGGGCCGAAGAGCGGGTTGCATTTTTCAAAGGACGTGAGGACGCGAACGCGGCTTCCTGTCAGCCAAGCGGGCCGTGGCTTAAGGCTTGCGGGATGACGGGCGCACGCGCGCGTTCGCGCGACGAATGTCGCGCGGCCGAGCGGAGCCACCCGGCATCAGCGCAAGCGGTATCCACCGCGGCGCAGAGCCGGTCTCACAGTGTCGATGTTCGGACGAAATGCCTTGCGGCAGGACGGCCGGACTGCGACTGAAGCGCGCGTCCGGTCCCCTTCAGAGGTATCAGCTTTACAGGCTGAAACGGAGCGCTTGGAGCGGGAATCGAACCCGCGACCCGATGAGTATCATTCACCTGCTCTAACCAACTGAGCTATCCTTTGTGAGAGACCGGATTCGAACCGATACCTTCGGGATTTCACCCCCGACGCTCGACCATGAGCTTCATCTCGCGATCTTCATTTCGGCGGAACACGACACCGCAAAGCGGCTCGCGCCAGTCGGGATCTCAACGAGCCCGAACCCATGGCCGAAGCGAAGGAGCGGGCTAATAGACGAAGCGCGTTCAGGTTGCAAGAGGATTGCGCATGATTTTTTCATGACGGGGCGATTCTGTGAACCACGCGTCGCAGCACGTCCCGTCATTGCGAGGGCACCTCACCCCCTCTGCGTGGCATCCTGGAAGCAGGCGCGCAGCCAGTCGATGGTGACGCGCGTCGCCGCGTCGCGCTTGAGATGGTTTTGCACCAGGAGCCAGACGTCGCGTCGCTTCGGCAGCAGCGTGGCGCGCAGACGGCGGTCGGTCAGCAGGCCGGCACAGCTGTGCTCCGGCAACACGCCGACCGCGTGATGCGACTGGATCAGCGTGTGGATGATCCGCACATTGTCGGTGACGCAGCGCGCGCGAAGCCGCTTCGCGCGCAGGAACTGCATCTCCGGAATCCCTCCGAGCTCGTCGGGATAGGCGCACAGCATCGCTTCGCCCGCTGTCGTCGCGGCCGGCTCGAAGAAATACGAGCGAACCTCGGCGAGCTTCGAGATCGCAAAGTCGCCCTTGTCGGGCTTGCGCAAGCGGATCGCGAGATCGGCCTCCCAGCGCGAGAATTTTACATTGTCGCTCGACGTCAGAAACTGCAGCGTCAGGCCCGGATGGGCGCGCAGGAATTCGCTTGCCCGCGGCGCCAGCACCTCCTCCGCGATCGCACTCGTGGAGGCGATGCGCAGCCGCCCGACCGGACCAGGCAGGCTTTCGCCGATCCGGCCGATCTCCTCGGCATGCGCGGCCATCGCCTGGATGTGCGCGAGTACCATGTCGCACTGCCCGGTCGGCTTGCGGACGCCATCGACGGCCTCGAACAGGCGCAGGCCGAGCGCGCGCTCGATCCGCGCCAGCCTGCGCCCGACCGTGGTCTCGTCGATGCGCAGCCGCGCGCTGGCGCCCGCGTAAGTGCCCTCATCCCTGACGGCCGCGATGATGCGAAGATCGTCCCAGTTCATGGTGGCAGGCTACACCCTGCGGCGGCCACCTGCAATAACGCAGCCACCGGCTGCAATATCCCTGCATAACGGCAGGCCAATCCCGGGCTATGTTTTCGGCGATACATCCGCTGGAGAACGACCATGACGTCAGCCAAGACATTGATGCAGCTTGCCGGTATCGACCTCACCCCGCCCCGCCTCGGCGACAGCTGCCTGGTGCTGATCGATATCCAGAACGAATATCTTGCAGGTCCCTTGGCCTTGCCCGACGCCAACCCGGCGATTGCGCGCGCCGCCAATTTGCTCGCGCGCGCCCGGGAAAGCGGCGCCGCGATCATCCACATCGCGCACAAGGGCCAGCCGGGCAGCCTGTTCGACCGCACCGCGGAGCGTGGCGCGATCGTCGCGCCGCTGGCGCCGCGGCCGGGCGAGATCGTGATCGAGAAGCAATTGCCGAACGCGTTCGCCGGCACCGACCTCAACGCGCAGCTTGCCGCGACCGGCCGCAAGGAGCTGGTGCTCGCCGGCTTCATGACGCATATGTGCGTGAGCTCGACGGCCCGCGCCGCGCTCGATCTCGGCTTCCGCACCACGATCGACGCCGACAGCTGCGCCACCCGCGACCTGCCCGACGGCGTCGGCGGCACGATTGCCGCAAGGCTCATTCACGACGTCGCGCTCGCCGAACTGTCCGACCGCTTCGCGATCATCGCCCGCGGCAACGCGCTCGCCTGAGGGCCGCTCCGCCCGGCGTTGCGCTACTGAAACGCGACCTCGGCGAAGCTGCGCAGCTTGCGCGAATGCAGCCGTTCGGATTCCTGCTGCTTGAGCCGCTCCAGCGCCTTGAGACCGATCTCAAGGTGCTGGCCGACGCGCTGGCGGTAGAATTCGCTGGCCATGCCTGCGAGCTTGATCTCGCCGTGCAGCGGCTTGTCGGAGACGCACAGCAGCGTGCCGTAGGGTACGCGGAAGCGATAGCCGTTGGCGGCGATCGCCGCCGATTCCATGTCGAGCGCGACCGCGCGCGACTGCGACATGCGCCGGATCACCTGCGGCCCGCTGATCTCCCAGTTGCGGTTGTCGACGCTGGCGACCGTGCCGGTGCGCATCAGCCGCTTGAGCTCGAACCCGGTGAGCCCGGTCACCTCGCCGACGGCTTCCTCGAGCGCGACCTGCATCTCCGCAAGCGCCGGGATCGGCACCCAGAGCGGCAGCTCGTGGTCGAGCACGTGGTCCTCGCGCACATAGCCGTGGGCGAGCACATAATCGCCGAGCCGCTGCGTGTTGCGTAAGCCAGCACAGTGCCCGATCATCAGCCAGGCATGCGGCCGCAGCACCGCGACGTGGTCGGTGATGTTGCGCGCATTGGACGGACCGATGCCGATATTGATCAGGGTGATGCCGCGATAGCCGGGCCGGACCAGATGAAAGGCCGGCATCTGCGGGACACGTTCGGACGGCGTCCCGGTGGTGCCGCCGCCGAGCCGCGCATTGTGCATGATCACATTGCCGGGTGCGACGAAGGCCTCGAGACCCGCCTCGCCCGACGCAAGCCGCTGCTGCGAGAGCTGCACGAAGGCATCGACATAGAACTGGTAGTTCGTGAAGATCACGAAATTCTGGAAGTGCTCCGGGTCGGTCCCGGTGTAGTGGTAGAGCCGGCGCAGCGAGTAATCGACCCGCGCCGCGCGGAACAGCGCCAGCGGCTCCGGCACGCCCGGCGTCAGCTCAAAGGTCCCGTCGGCGATCGCATCGTCCATCGCCGCGAGATCGGGCGTATCGAAGATGTCGCGCAGCGACCTTGTGAACGCCGAACTGTCGGCGATGGTCAGCGCCGCCTCGATATTGATGTCGCGGCGGTAGGCGAAATGGATCGGGATCGGTTCGTTCGACTCGCCGATCTCGACCGCCACGCCATGGTTCTTGATCAGGAGCCCGATCTGCTCGGTGAGATAGGTCCGGAAGATATCCGGCCGCGTGATGCTGGTCTCGTGGACACCGGGTCCTGCGACGAAGCCGTAGGCAAGCCGCGAGTCGAGCCGCGCGTGCGACGAGGTCGTGATGCGGACGAACGGATAATGCGCCCGCACCCGCGTCGTGAACGGCACGCCGTTGACATAGGCCTCGAAACGATTGCGCAGGAAGCCGGTGTTGCGCTCGTAGATCTCTTCGAGGCGGACAACGGCGGCTGCGGCATCGACGAACGCTTCGGTCGTGATCGGCGGCGGGGTTTCGATGGAGGGTGTGGGAGACATGTTCGCGTTGCACCAGATCCGTTGCCGAGCTTGGACTCGCTCTGGATCAGTGCAGTATAGCGACTATGGCATCCAGTTCCAGACGTCGATCAGGCCGCAGCGGTGGGCCGCTGCCCGCTCTGACTACTGAATCCGCGCGAGCACCGCGAGACGGCGGATGCCCTTGTTACGGTAGGCGTCGAGGAACGCGTAATAGTCCTTGAACGAGACGCAGCCGTTGGAGTCGCCGTTCGGACCGAGCATGAAGGTGTGCGCGAGCAAGCCGTCGCGGTTGAAGATCTTGCCCTCGCCGCCGATCGGATTGAGCCGCAGTGCCGGCACGCCGTGGAACAGCGCCTCGCGCGGCTTGAGCTCGTAAATGTGCGGCGGCGTCACGCCGACCATCTTCAGATGCGAGGACCTGGGGTCGTCGAGCCTGGAGCCGAGGCCCGAATGCGCCTCGAGGCGCGTGCCGTCGGGCAGGTACACGGTCTTGGCCGAGATGTCGTAGACCGCGGTCTGACGGTCATAGGGCGGCGAGCCGCCGAGCATCGGGTTCTGGTCCAACGTCGAGGGGATGCTGCCGGTCACGTTCGCATCGGCTGAAGCGAAGGAGAGCAGTCCACCGCTCGACTCCCGCTTGCCCCACAGTTTTTCGACCATGGTCTGCCGCTCGTTCGATGCGATCGACATCACCGCGGCCTTGGCGCGCGCGGCCATGTCGCGAACGCCGCCGGATTTCGCAGCCTGCTTGGCCTCGGCAGGCTTCGCCTCGGACGCCTTATCGGCACCCTTGGGCTGAACGTCCGCAGCGGGATCGTTGAGCGCCACCTTCAGATTGGCGGCGGCCTGCTTCTTGGCGGTCTCGACCGACTTCGGCGCCGGCAACGCCTTCGATGTCTCGGCAAGCTCCGCGGAGGCGACCGCCCTCGCCGCTTCGGCGACCTTGGGCGCAGCGGCCTGCTTGATCGGGTCGATCTGCGATGCGGCGTCAGCCACGACGCTGGATGCGACGCCCTCGGGCGAGGCGGCCGCAAACCGATCGTTAAACATAAGCGACGATGCCGGGGCTTCCGACTTCGCGACCTCGGTCTTCGCGGGCGCCGCCGGTGCCGGCGTCAGGGACGCGAACACCTCGTTGAAGGCAGGCGTCGGCCGCGCAGCGACCGCGACGGGCCGCTTCACCACCGGCGCATCGAACGACGCACTACCTACCGACGGATAGACGCTCGCCGCAAAAATGTTGGCGTAGACGGTCCAGGCGCAGCCAAGCACCAGCCCCGCCACCGCGGCGCTGCCGAGGAAATGCTGTGGGAGAATTTTTCGGGAGGATTTCTTGCGGCTTGGCGCCCCAAGAACATACGCACTCGCACTCGTACCCATACGCCCGGCGCTCAAAACAGGTCCACCTTTGTCCCTCACTCGACGCGGGGTCGAACGGGTGTTCGGCTCAACGTCGCGCGGGGGCACAGACGGCCATTAAGGCGACTTTTAGTTAAATGCGACTTAACCGGATGCGATCCCCTGCGGCGCGGGAAGTGCCTGTGGCGTAGGGCTTTTTTAAGATGACATTGGACCGCCAAAGCGGCTTTTCTGTCCCATCATGGGACATTCCGGTATGCCGCTCCAGCGCGGCATACCGGAATATATTCAGGGGAGAATTTCCTTGCCGATCGCCCGTAATCGCGCGGGGATCGAGCAAAAACCATCTCTCAGTAGCTGAGCTTCGGATACCAGTCCTTGCCGCGTCCTTCAGGCGTCGTGTCGAGCAAGGTCCACAGCGGATCCATGTCCGGCGCGCCGCGCGGGTCCTGGCCGGGGTCCATCGTGCCCGCCCCCATTTCGCCGGCCCAGAAATGACGGATCGTGCCGTTGTGGCGTGTGAAGACATTGTAGCCCGGCAGGTCGCTGTCATCCTTGTTGACATAGTCGCGCGTGTAATCGCCCGATGCATCCGAGTAGATCCTGTGACGCGTCCAGCCGCGCGCCTTCTTCGCCTCGATCAGGCGTGCGATCGGCGAGCGCGCCACGAACACGAACGACACGCGCTGCTCGATATCGGGCAGCTTCTCCTCCCACGTGCTCATGAACGACGTGCACATCGGACACGGCTTCTCGCGCTGCGGGCCGTACATGTAGCTGTAGATGATGAGTGTCGGCTTGTTGCCGAACAGATCGGCGAGCGATGCCGCGCCGGACTCGCCGGTGAACTCATAGGGCTTGGTCACCTCGCCGCCCGGCGGCAATGCGCGGCGCAGCGCGGCGACGCGCTCGATATGCCGGCGCAGCTCGATCTCTTCGACAAGCAATTCCTGGCGGGCGCTTCGATACTCGGCGCTCTCATTGGGAAAGCGCCTGACATTGGTCGTGGCGAGCTCGGTGGCGGGCTTGAGGACGGAACTGGTCATGGTTGGAACCTCGCGTGGTTGACGGGCTGTCTGGAAGACGAGCCGGCCCCGGACGATCCGACACTCAACGGCGAGGATTTTATTGGAGTTCCGGCGGCGGGGAACGGTCGAGGATCTCGCCCTTTGCACCTTCCAGCAGGTCGAGCGCGTAGGTCTCGATGGTCAACGGCCCCCGCATGCGTTTGGCCTCGGCCACCGTTTCGACACGGGCGAAATTGTCGCGCAGCGAGGCCGGCATCGCCTGCTCGACCTCATGCACATAGAGCAGCTTGCCAGCCAGTTGCGCCGGGCTCGGCTCTTGCATGTTGACCCAGCGAATGCGCTGGCCCTGCTGGGCGACGCAGGTGCCCTTGGGGAGATAGAAGGCGAGCCAGCCCGTGGTGCCGTAATCCGCCGCCAGCACGCAGCTCGCGCCGGTCCGCACGCGGGTCGCCTCGATCTCGTCCGCTAGCTCCTGCCAGCCGACACCGACGCTGCGCACGGTGGCGTCGCGGCGGTAGCCCGAGAGCAAACCGGTGTTGGCCTGCACGATCAGCAGCGCGAACAGCACGACGCCGACGGGCGCGGCCCAGCGGCGGCAGAAATCGATCGTGCGCTGCTCGCGCGGCGCCCACTGCACCTGGACTGCCGCGACCGCGGCCGCCACGGCAAAGGCGGGATAGACCGGCGCGAACCAGTTGGCCTCGACCCGTGCATGCAATGCGTGCCAGGTGAAGTAGACCACGATGGTCCAGAACATCGTATTGACCAGCACGCGCGCCTCCAGCGCGCCGGCGCGGCGCCGATAGAGCGCGTAGAGGCCCATCACGCCGAGAATGAAGACCAATGGCGTTGCGAACGCAAACTGGGTCGGGATCAGCTCGGCGATGTAGGTCGGGCGGAAATCCTCGATCCGCGCCCGGCCCATCTGCTTGATGAAGGACACCCAGTGGTGATCGGCATTCCAGCGGATGACCGGGCTGAACAGGCCGAGGGCGACCAGACCGCCGAGATAGAGCCAGGGCGAGAGAAACCAGCGCCGCAGCTTCGGCACCATCGCAAGCCAGATCAGGATCGCCGGACCAAAGAACAGCGCCGAGTATTTCGACAGCAGCGCCGCGCCGGCGCCGGCGCCGACCGCAAGCCACCATTCGCCGCGACCGCTCTCCAGCACCTTTGCCAGCGCGTACAGCAGGAGGCTGGCAGCGACCAGCAGCGGCGCATCTGGTGTCACGATCAGCGTGCCGACGGCGGCCATCAGCGTCACATTGAGCAGGATCGTTGCGCTCGCGGCGATGCGCCGGCCGCCGAACAGGATCTCGGCCGCCCGGTAGATCGCCCAGCTCATCGGCAGTGCGAGCAGGATCGACACCAGCCGCACGCCGAAGGGCGTATCGCCCGCGATCATGGTGCCGAGCCGGATCACGACCGCCACCATCGGCGGATGGTCGTAATAGCCGCCGGCGAGCGACTTCGACCACATCCAGTAATAGGCTTCGTCGAAAGTCAGCGGCGTCCATGCGGCGGCGGCCAGCCGCAGCACGACCAGCGCGCACACCGCAAGCGCGGTGTTTCGGGCCAGCCGCGCCTCGTTCGCGTTCATGCCACCGTCATCGCTTGCGCCAGACGAACAGCCCGGACATCGCGTAATTCCACACCACGCCCATCAGTGCGCCGGCCGCGCCCGCCAGCCACCAGATCGGCTCCTGGTCGTAGACGGAGAACGCGACGCCGACATTGGCGAGCAGGCCGACGCTGCAGACCAGATAAAACAGCAGCAGGCCGCGCAGGATGCCAAAGCCCTTCAGCCGCTGGTCGCGGTAGGTCAGGAAATTGTTGAGGATGAAGTTGCTGGTCATGGCGACGATCGCACCGGCGGCCTGGGCCTCCGGGAATGGCGCCTTGAACAGTTCAAGCGCGATGAACAGCACGGTGAGGTGCACCACCAGGCCGAGCCCGCCGACGGCTGCGAACAGAATGAAGCGCAGCGAGATCAGATCATTGGTCAGCTTCGCCAGCACCAAGCCGAGGAAGTCGAGCGCGACCATGGAGTCGAGCTTGCTCTCGCCATGCTGGCGGGCACCGAAGGTGTAGGGAATCTCGACCGCGCGCAGCTTGCCCTCCGCAGTCGCCACGATGTCGAGCAGAATCTTGAAGCCCTGCGTCGACAGCTGCGGCGCGAGCTGCTCGAAACGGTCGCGGCGGATCATGAAGAAGCCGCTCATGGGGTCGGCGATCTCGACCTTCAGCGCGCGGCGCGCGATCTCGGTGGCGAACGCGCTGGCACCGGCGCGCTGCTTGTTGAAGCCGTCGGCCTTGTAGCCCTCGATATAGCGGCTGCCGACCACGAGCTCGGCCTCGCCGCTCTGCAGCAGCGCCACCATCTTCGGCAGCTGGGTCTCGTCATGCTGCAGGTCGGCGTCCATCACCGCGGCATAGGACGCGCTCGAGGCCAGGATGCCCTCGATGCAGGCGCCGGACAGGCCGCGCCGGCCGATCCGGCGGATGCAGCGCACGCGGGAATCCTTCCGCGCCAGCGCGCGCACCACGTCCCAGGTTCCGTCGGGCGAATTGTCGTCGACGAAGATGACTTCCCAGGACACGTCCTTCAGGATCGCGTCGAGCCGGCGGTACAGCACCGTGACATTGTCGCGTTCGTTGAAGGTCGGGACGACCACCGAAAGCAGCGGCAAGCTTGCTGCCTGCGATGAGGTTTCGGGGCTCGGCTTGATGGCTTGGTTCATGAGCGCCAGCGTATAGCCGCAGCCTCTCCCGCTGCCAAGGCAGGCCGACCCAAACGCAAGCTCGGAAAGCGGGAAAACGGGGCAAAACACCCCTGAAAATGCCAACGACCACGAACAAGGGGCGCGCGTACATCCGGCGCAGCCAATCAATGTCGTGGTCGTCCGGCGCCGGAGCCCTGAAGCTGCAACGTCGCCGTTGGAAGCAAGATAGGAAGGCCCCAGGCGGTCCGCAAGGGGCGCAGGAGGCGCTAGTTGTTCGGGACTTCCCGGATCACCGGGCCGCGTGGCGCCGGGGCTGCCGGCGCGGCCTCGGCAGCTGGAGCCGCCTGCGGCTGTGCGGCGGACCGGGTCGGGTTACGGAGCTGGCTCGGCGACGGCCCATAGATGAACGCCGCCGCCAGCGCGATGGCTGCGACCAGTGCGCCCAGAAAGCCTGCCGTCGATTGTGAGCCCATGCCGATCATCCCTCGCCTGCACGGATTGATATCAAAAATCGGCCGGCCGCAACAGGATTTGGGAACCTATTTGGCCGCGGCCCTGCGCCGGGTGAAGGCGGTCACGATGTCCTTCTGCGCGAGCTCGATCGCGCGGTTGGCGGTCGTCAGATTCGCGTCGGCGTCCTGCTTCGGAAATTGCAGCGACAGGAAGTCGATCAGCGACACCCGGAAGTTCTGCCGCTCCGACGGACAGACATTGGCGATCAGCGAGGTGAATTCCTGGTCGGACATCGCCTTGTTGCTGTCGCGGGGATATTCGCGGGCGAGACAATTCCAGTAGGCATCGCGGCCGGTGATCGCGAGCTTGTGCGCATCGTCGACCTCATCGGCCATTGCAGCGGACGATATGGCGGCGGAGGACATGATCAAGAGGGCGGCCGCAACCAGCATGCGCATTGTTGTTCTCCATTTTGGCGCATCGTAGCGAAGCGCGACAGCGACGATAAGCACCGCCGCGCCGATCTGGCAAACTGGCCAATCACGATTATTTTGACTAGTCTTGCTTCCTGTTCCCTCCCTCACGATGAGTGCAGTCGTGGCCAAAGCTCCCACCAAGGCGACCAAGACAGACACCAAGGCAACCAAGACCGACGCAGGCAACATCTATATCGGCATCGGCGGCTGGACCTTCGAGCCGTGGCGCGGGGTGTTCTATCCGGAGAAGCTCGCGCAAGCGAAGGAGCTGTCCTACGCCGCCTCCAAGCTGACCTCGATCGAGATCAACGGCACCTATTACGGCTCGCAGAAGCCGGAGAGCTTTCGCAAATGGGCCAGCGAAGTGCCCGACGGCTTCATCTTCTCGCTGAAGGGACCGCGCTTCGCCACCAACCGCCGCGTGCTCGCCGAGGCCGGCGATTCGGTGAAGCGGTTCTATGATTCGGGCGTGCTGGAGCTGAAGGACCGGCTCGGGCCGGTGCTCTGGCAGTTCGCGCCGACCAAGAAGTTCGACGGCGCCGATTTCGGCAAGTTCCTCGAGCTGCTGCCGCGCAAGCTCGACGGCCGCGCGCTGCGCCACGTCGTCGAGGTCCGCCACGACAGTTTTTGCGTGCCCGAATTCGTCGCCCTGATTCGCGAGCACGAGGTACCGGTGGTGTTCGCCGAGCACGGCAAATATCCGGCGATCGCCGACGTCGCGAGCGACTTCGTCTATGCCCGGCTGCAGAAGGGCAATGACGAATTGAAGACCTGCTATCCGCCGAAGCAGCTCGACGCCTGGGCCAGGCGGTTTCAGGACTGGGCCGGCGGCAGCGAGCCCGACGACCTGCCGAAGGTCGAGAAGGCCGCGCCCAAGAAGGCGCCGCGCGACGTGTTCGCCTATGTGATCCACGAGGGCAAGATCCGCGCGCCCGCCGGCGCGATGGAGCTGATCGAACGGGTGAAGTGAGCGAGAACCGATGGCGAAGGCCAGGAAGCTGTTCACCATCGGCTACGAGCAGACGCCGTCCAAGGCGGTGCTCGACGAGCTCGAGCAGGCCGGCGTCAAGCTGCTGGTCGACGTCCGCGCCATCGCCTCCTCGCGCCGGCCCGGCTTCTCCAAGACCCAGCTCGCGGCGGGCCTCGACGAGCGCGGCATCGCCTACGTCCATTTGCGCGGCCTCGGCACCCCGAAGAGCGGACGGGAGGCGGCGCGCAGCGGGCAATATGCGCTGCTGCACAAGATCTATTCGGCGCACCTGAAGACGGCACAGGCCAAGGAAGAGCTCGACGAGCTGTCGGCGCTGGTCAAGCAGTCCGGCCCGGTCTGCATCCTCTGCTACGAGCGCGACCACGAACACTGCCACCGTCGCTGGATCGCCGAGATCATCGAGGAGCGCGATAACGTCAAGATCGAGAACCTGGCGGCGCCGCAGGTCTAGCCTGCCTCGCCCGGCACGTTCAGCGTTCCCTCCATCATCGTCACGCAGCCGCCGCCGACATGCACCGATTTGATCGCGCCGGCCTGCTTGCGCACCCTCGTCAGCAAGAGGCTCGGCCGGCCCATGTCGACGCCCTGCCCAATCCGCAGCCGCAATTCGCCATCGCGCGCGGGATCGATATCGGCGAGCAGCGCCGCGCAAGCCGCGGTCGCGCTGCCGGTGGCGGGATCCTCGGACAGGCCGCTGGCGCCCGGATGGAACATGCGCGCCTGCAGGTCGAGCGGCTGCTCGCTCGCCGGCACGTCGCGGGTGTAGAAATAGACGACGTCGCGGCCGATCTCGGCCAGCGTCCTGGCGAACGCCGCAGCATCGGGCCTGGCGCGCTTCAGCGCCTCGCGCGAGGCGATCTCGACCACCAGGAACGGCAGCCCGACCGAGACGACCTGCGGGACATGCCGATCGGTCTTCACGTCATCCGCCGTCAGCGACAGGCACGCGGCGGCATCGGCCGCGCTCACCTCATTGGTCCGCTGCAACGCCTGCGGCGCGGTCAGCTCGGCCCCGATCACATTGCCGCTGTCGGACAGGATCTCGACCGGCACGAGGCCCGCCTTCTCCTCGAACCTCAAGCGCGCCGGCGCCTTCGCGGTCCGGCTCGCCAGCACGAACGCGGTGCCGACATTGGGATGGCCGGCGAACGGAATTTCCGAGCGCACCGTAAAGATGCGAACCTGGGCGTCGTTGGCCTTGTCGTGCGGCGGCAGCACGAAGGTCGTCTCGGAATAGTTGAACTCGGTCGCGATCGCCTGCATCGCTTCGGTCGACAGCCCTTCGGCGTCGAGCACCACGGCGAGCGGGTTGCCGCCGAAGGCGCGGTCGGTGAAAACGTCGACGGTGATATAGCGCCGCTGCATCTTGCTTGTCCTCGTGCTCCGGTCATTCCGATGACGTCACCGTAGCACGGCCCGCGCGATGCCCTTCAGAGCACTCGGTACAATCGCGGGCAAGTCACATGCAGGCAGCTCGCGCGGCTTGAGGAGACGTGCGTGATTGCCTCGGATCATGTGAGCGTTGCCGCCTACCCCAGCTGCCAGACGTGCACCGGGTGCTCGTAGCCCCGCACCGGGATCTCGCCGCGCGACACCGCGTCCTTGCAGTCGTCGCCGAGTGCCTCGCGCACCTCCGAGGAAATCAGGAATTGCGAGCCGAGCTCCTTGTTCAGCGCCTCGAGCCGCGCGGCGAAATTCACGGTGTCGCCGATCACGGTGTATTCCTTGCGCCGGGGCGAGCCGATATTGCCGGCGACGACCTCGCCGATGTGGATGCCGATGCCGATGCGCAGCGGCCAGCTCGTCGCCGCGTTGGTGCGCTCGTTCGCCGCGAGCATTTCACGCGCGGCGGCGACCGCCTGATGCGCGGCGTCGCCGGTCTCAAACGGGGCACCGAACAGCGCGAGAAAGCCGTCGCCGAGAAACTTGTTCACGATGCCGCCATGGCGATCGAGGATATCGACCAGCACGGCAAAGGCGCCGTCGAGCCTGTCCACCACCTCCTGCGGCGAGCGGGTGCGCGCACCGGCCGTGAAGCTGCGGAAATCCACGAACATCACCGCAACACGGCGGATGTCGCTGCCGGTGCCGGCACCCTCCGTCATCAGACGTTCGACCACCTGCGGCGAGACGTGCTGGCCGAACAGATTGGTGATGCGATCGCGCGCGGTGGCGGCCGCGATGCTGGCCGCGAACTGCCGGCGCAGCTGCATGCCGACCGCGCCGGCCAGCATGCCGCAGATCAGGATGATCGAGCTCCGCGCGGCGTGATAGTAGATGCTGGTCTCGGCCGCGCCGCCGCCCGAGGGATGGAAGAACACCGCCATGTAGAACAGCTCGACCGCCGCGACGAAGCCGGTGAAGGTCGAGAGCCAGAAGTCGAGCCGCAGCGTCGACAGGATGATGAAGACGAAATAGATCAGCGGCGCCACGAAGCCGAGCGCCTCCTGCGGCCCCATGCTGTTCATGTGCAGCGCCAGCACGACGGTCGGCAGCGACGTCTCGACCAGCACGCCGATGTAGCGCCGGATCACCGGCAGGTCGCGCCCCTTGCGCATGTGCCAGCTGATCGCCCCGTGCACCCAGAGCTCGAACAGTATCAGCGGAATGGTGACGTAGAAGACGTAGACGGGGCTGAGGTTGCCGTGCCAGACGCGGCTGACCGCCTCGGGCGCGAAGAAATACACCAGCAGACTGATCGCCGCGAGGGCAGCGGCGGTAGCGATCAGCACCTTGATGCGGAGCAACTCGGTGGTCATCACCTCGCGCATCAGGGCGTGATGGAAGTCGGCGGATACGGTTGTGTCTTCCGCTGCGCTGTTTTTGTCCGAAGATTCCGCCATGCCTCCCACCCCGTCATTCCGGGGCGCGAAGCGAACCCGGAATCTCGAGATTCCGGGTTCGATGCTTCGCATCGCCCCGGAATGACGATCATTGATGGCATCCATCATAGCCTCAATCGAGCGTGCGGCGGAAGCGCGTCACCGCGATCGTCATGGCGAACAGCATCAGGGCGACCAATGCGGCAGTGTCGTATTGCAGGTTCTGCATCGCCGCCCCCTTCAGCATGATGGCCCGGACGATGCGCACGAAATGGGTCAGCGGCAGCCCCTCGCCGATATATTGCGCCCAGACCGGCATGCCCGCGAACGGAAACATGAAGCCGGACAGCAGGATGCTCGGCAGGAAGAACATCATCGAGAGCTGCATCGCCTGCAGCTGGTTCTGCACGATGGTCGAGAACGTGTAGCCGATCGACAGGTTGGTGGTGATGAACAGCGTGGTGAGCAGCGCCAGCAGCGTAAGGCTGCCGAGGACCGGCACGCCGAACAGCAAAATGCCGATGGCGATGATCAGCGTGGCCTGGATGAAGCCGACCAGCACATAGGGGATGATCTTGCCGAACATCACCTCGACCGGCTTGATCGGCATCGAGAGCAGGCTCTCCATGGTGCCGCGCTCGATCTCGCGCGTCACCGAGAGCGCGGTGAAGATCAGCATGGTCATGGTCAGGATGGTGCCGACCAGGCCGGGCACGATATTGAGGCGCGAATCCGCCGCCGGGTTATAGCGGGCGTGGGCGCGGATTTCGAACGGCATGTCCGGGGGATCGCCGACGTGCAGATCATGCGCCAGCGCCGATTGCACCAGCGGCCCGAGCGCGCCGAGCGCCGAGCCCGACGCGACCGGGTCGGTGGCATCGGCCGCGACCAGCAGCGCCGGCCTGTCGCCGCGCCGCACCGCGCGCTCGAAGCCGCGCGGGATCTCGACGCCGAACAGCACCTTGCCGGATTGCAGCAGCTCGTCGAACTCCTCGACGGTGTGGACCTCGCGGACAAAATGGAAATAGGCGGTGTTCTCCATCGCCTTCAGGATCGAACGGCCGAGATCGCTGTCCTCCTGGGTCAGCACCGCGGTCGGCAGATTGCGCGGCGTGGTGTTGATGGCGTAGCCGAACAACGTCAGCTGCATCACCGGCAGCATGATGATCATGGCGAACGAGACGCGGTCGCGGCGAAGCTGGATGAACTCCTTGACCAGCATCGCGTAGCTGCGCCGCCAGAAGCCGAATGCCGGCTCCCTCGCCTCGCTGTTCTGGATCGTTTCCGTTGCGCTCATCGCAATTATCCCTGGAAATTATCCTTGAAAGTTATCCTTGGAACGCCCCATCAGGTCGATGAAGACGTCTTCGAGCGACGGCTCGCTGGCCTGCCAATGCCATTTCGAATTGTCCCGATAGGGCGCGATCGCGGCCTCGAGCGCCGCCTTGTCGCGGCCGGAGACGTGCAGGCTGGTGCCGAACGGCGCCACCATGTCGACGCCGGGCTTGTCCGTGAGTTCGGCCATCAGGCCGTTGAAGTCCTCGCCCGTCACCGTCCAGGTCGACAGCGCGGAGGCGGCGATCACCTCGTCCACCGTGCCGTGGGCCAACAGATGGCCGTAGGCGATGTAGGCGATCTCGTGACAGCGCTCGGCCTCGTCCATGTAATGGGTCGAGACCAGCACGGTGAGGCCTTCGGCGGCGAGCGCGTGGATCTCGTTCCAGAAATCGCGCCGCGCCTTGGGATCGACGCCGGCGGTCGGCTCGTCCAGCAACAGCAATTGCGGATTGGGCAGCGTGCAGGCGCCGAGCGCCAGCCGCTGCTTCCAGCCGCCGGAAAGGTTGGCGGCGAGCTGCTCCTCGCGGCCCTTCAGCCCGATCCGCGCGATCATGTCGGCCGCGGCGCCGCGCGCGTCCGGCATGCCATAGAGCCGCGCCACGAATTCGAGATTCTCGCGCACCGACAGATCCTGGTAGAGGCTGAAGCGCTGCGTCATGTAGCCGACCTTGCGCTTGATCTTGTCGGCATCGCGCCGGATGTCGTAGCCGAGGCAGGTGCCCTCGCCGCTGTCGGGCGTCAGCAGGCCGCACAGGATGCGGATGGTCGTCGTCTTGCCGCTGCCGTTGGGACCGAGGAAGCCGTAGATCGAGCCGCGCTTGACCTGCATCGACAGGTCATGGACGACCTCGCGTCCGCTAAACGATTTGGTCAGGCCCTTCACATCGATGGCGACGGAGGGTGCGTTGGACCGCGCGCTGGTGGAGCCGCCGTTCATCTGCGCTCCGCCACCGGCGTCTTGGGATTGAGATAGATGCTGATCGGCTGACCGACGCGCAGCACATCGGGCCGGCTCGGCCGCGCCTGGATCAGATAGACCAGCTTGTTGCGCTCATCGAGACTGTAGATGACCGGCGGCGTGTATTCCGCCGTGGTGGCGATGAAGTAGATCTTCGCGGTGAGGTCGGCGGCGCAATTGTCGCAGGTCACCCTCACCTCGTCGCCGAGCGCGAGCTTCGGCAGCTCGGCCTCCGGCACGAAGAAGCGCAGCTTCATGTTGCCGGGCGGCATGATCGACAGCACCGGGCGCTGCGCCTGCACCATCTCGCCCTCGCGGAAATAGATCTGCTGGATCGAGCCCGCGATCGGCGCAAAGCCCTTGCGACGGTCGAGCCGGGTCTGCGAGGTGTTGACCCGCGCCTCCGCGACGCGCAGCGCCGAGACCGCGGAATCCAGATTGGCCTGGGTGCCGGCGCCGGTGCCGCGCAGCGAGGCGGCGCGGTCATAGCTCTGCCGCGCGTTGGCGAGGGTCGCGTCGTTCTGGTTGAGATCGGCGCGCTGCAGGTCGTCGTCGACCGAGTAAAGCAGATCGCCGGGCTTGACCTCGTCGCCCTCGCGCACATTGAGCTTGATGACGCGGCCGGATTCATCGGGACTGACGAAGATCATGTCGGCCTCGACCCAGCCCTGGAAGCCGGGATCACGCTTCTCCTGGCAACCGGCCAGCGCCGCCGCCAGCACGACTGTCGTCACGAGCTTCATCATGCGCGAGACGGTCATGGCTTGCTCCGTTCGCCGAAGATCAGATCGAGATGAACCTTGAACATCGCGAGGGCATCGAGCGGCGCGTGCCGGGCAAACAGGCTCTGCCAGATCACCGCGACGATCGCGGGCGCCACGACGAGTTGGGGAAACTGCGCGAGCTGGCGCTGCCTGATCTCGCCGCGCGTGATCGCGAGCTGGATCAGCGCCTGCATCGCAGCCATCCCCTTCGACACCACCTCGCGGAAATAGAAGTCGGCGATCGCCGGGAAGCGCGGCCCTTCGGAGACGATCAGGCGGATGATGTCGCCGCGCCGGGTCGACACGACCTCGCGGATGAAGGTCTCGGCGAATCTCTCCACCGCATCGCGCACCGGGCCGGTGATGGTCGGCGGCGCGGCCATGCGATTGACCAAGGGCACGACGGCGGTGCGGATGAGCTCCTCGAACATCGACTCCTTGTCCTTGAAGTACAGATAGAGCGTGCCCTTGGCGACGCCCGCCCGCTTGGCGACATCGTCGAGCCGCGTCGCGGCAAAGCCGCGCGCAATGAACTCATCCATCGCCGCCTCAACGATCGCAGCGCGCCGCTCCGCGGATTTCTCGGCGCGGTTCGCGGCAGGCTTGGCCTCGGGCAGCTTTGCCGAGGCCACCTTCGGGATCCTCGCCGCGGCAGCCCGGATCGTGGCGGTCCGGCGCCTGGCAGGCCGGGAGCGGTTCGCTTCTTGGATGCGCTTTGTCATGGCCATAATATGACTGACCAGTCAGTCATTGTCAACGTGTTCAAAGAAAACGCCTGCCGGCCGGAAGCGTTCCTGTCGGCCTTCCCGGGTCCTCAGGGTGCGCATAGATTCTCGATCTCGCGGCGCAAATGCCCGAATTTGCTGCTTATTTTCGCCCCTATGGGGAACAGTGGGCGCAGGGAAAGCCGGGTGCCGATCGCATCCACGGGCCCCGTGCAACAAAGAGGCGCAGGGGTGGCACCACAGGTGTAACCGGAGCAATCCGGCTTTCCCTGCGCGATGGGCTACGGCTCACTTCGTGCTCTCCCCGGCAAGATCGGGGGGATTTTGATACAAGCGATCGGCTGGGGGAAACACCTATGAGCGATTGGTTACACAACCTTTCTGTGCCGTGGATGGCCTTCATCGTCTTCGGCTTCACCTATCTTGTTGCCGTTCTCATTTTCGCAGGCGTTGCGATCCTGTCGACCAAGGCGCGCGCAACGTCCTTCAAATCGATCTCGCCCGGCATGTTGCCGGTGCTCGGCATCCTTTTCGGCCTGTTTGTCGCGTTCACCGCGGCACAGGTCTGGAGTGACAGTGATCGCGCCACCGCGGCGGTGAGCCGCGAAGCCAGCTCGTTGCGGGCGGTCATCTTGCTCGCCGGCGGCCTGCCGCCGGATCAGGAGGCGCGCCTGCGCGGCCTCGTTCGCGACTACGTCGAGGAAACGGTCGCCGTGGAATGGCCGATGATGGCGCGCCAGGCTGCATCGCTCAAGGCAGCTCCTCCCGCGCTGACCGCGGCGTTGCGGCTTGTCGTATCGACGCCCGCGCAAAACCCGGGCCAGCAGACGACGCAGCACGAGATCATCACCAATCTGAATTCGGCACTCGATGCGCGACGACAACGGATCATCGTCAGTCAGACCGAGGTCGACTCGATCAAATGGTGGTGCCTCTACCTTCAGGCCATCTGCGAGCTATTGGTCATTGCCCTTGTTCACTGCGACAACCGGTTGGGATCCGCCATCGCGATGGGACTGTTCGCGACCGGCGTGGCCACATCGGTTCTGCTGATTGCCGCGCATGATCGACCATTCACCGGCCAGATATCGATTGCGCCGACCCCGTTGTTGCAGATCATGCCGGACAAGGAGGCGAGCCGATAAGCGCCGGACCGCACTACGCGCGCTGTCCGCTACGTGTGAAACTTCAGCCCATCGAGGATTTTGTCGACCACCTTGCGGTCGGCGCGAATGGCGAGGCCGACCAGGTTGAGCTCGCTGCGCACGACCGCCTTCACCACCTCGCGGTTGGCGGCGTCATGCGTGGTCTTGAACATGTCCTCGGTGTAAAGCGCCGGCTGCACGTTGCGCGCCAGCGCGCGCTCCAGCGCCCGCGACAGCGCAGACCCGTCGGCGCCGTAGATCAGGATCGGTTGGCCGATCAAAGAGAGATATCTGGTCCCCGAGCCGTCCTCGTAATTCTCGCCGATACATTCGGGAAAGGAAGCCGCGATGCCGCCGGCAAGAAACGACGCCACGTTGAGCTTCTGCCAGACTTCCAGGTCGGTGCGGATCACGACCGCGATCTTGGTGTTGAACTGCATGATGCAAGTCTAGCGGCAGGCAGGCGGCGAACGCCAGTTCTACAGGTGCAGACCACATCTGCCAGCGAGGCGCTGACGTTAGATTCCCGGGAGACCCGCCGGCGCAGCCTGCCGACCTGAACCTGCCATTCCGCGCCGACGAGAAGGACTTGTGATGAAGTCTTATCATTGGCAACAGGGCGACGTCGCAAAGGCCCGATCCGTGCCGCGACGGAAAGCGATAGTCAGCTCCTGCGCCGCGTAGTAGGCTTCGGGCGTTCGATGACCATCAGCATATTTCAGGGCATTGCATCATGATCAGCAAGGCCGATGTTGTTGTTATTGGTTCGGGCGGATTGGGCGCGGCCACAGCCTATTACCTGAGCAAGCGTGGAGGTCTCAGCGTCGCCCTTGTCGACAAGCATGAGATCGGATCGCAAACCTCCCCCCGCGCTGCAGGCATGGTGAGTTGCGCGCGCAAGAGCGACTTGATGATTGGCCTCATCAAGGACGCATGCCGCAAGATCGAGGCGTTCACGGAAGAAACCGGCCAGCCACTCGACTGGGTGCATTCGGGCAGCCTCAAGATTGCGCGTCGGCCACAGGACGCCGAAGTGATCGAGGAAGATTTCGAGCGCGGACGCCGCACCGGCCTCGACGTCGAGCTGATCTCTCCGGAAGAGGCGAGCGGTCTCAATCCGTTCTTGCAGCCGGCGGGCGTCGTTGCGGCGATGCGGATCGGCGACGACCGGTATTTCGACCCGGCGCAGGTTGCCGTCGGTTTCGCCACAGCCGCCGCGGCCAACGGTGCAACCTTGCTGCCGAAGACTGACGTGCGCGCCGTTAACATCGTCGGCGGCACCGTGATCGGCTTGACCACCGCGAACGGCGTCATTGAAAGTCCGGTTGTCGTCGATGCGGCCGGTGCGTGGACGCGGCAGGTCGCGGAGGCGAGCGGGATTCGCGTGCCGCTGGTGCCGACCCGGCAGCAATTGATCGTCACCGAGCCTTTGGATGGCGTCCGTGCCGACCTGCCGATGATCCGCATCATGGATGCTGCGGTGTATGCCCGCCCGTGTCAGGGTGGTTTCCTGTGGGGTGTCTACGAGGAAACGCCGCGCTTCTTCGATATGCAATCGCTTGGGGCCGGCTTCGACGTCAAGGACATGCCGCTCGATATCGGCGTGCTTCATGCCGCCGCCGATGAGGTCAAGGACCAGCTCCCGTTCCTGCAAACCGCCAAGGTGCGGGAGTTTCGCGGCGGCATTCCGACGATGACCGCCGACGGCCATCATATTCTTGGCCCGGCCATTGGCGTGGCCGGCTTCTATTTTGCGAGCGGGTGCAACGTCGCCGGTCTGTCGATCTCGCCAACCGTCGGCGAGGCGCTTGCGGCCTGGATCGTGGACGGCAAGCCGCCCATCGATCTATCGCCGATGTCGGTCATGCGGTTCAAAGACCAATCGTGGTCCGAAGACCAATTGGAGCGCGACGCCGCCTGGCAATACCGACACTTCTATGGCGCCGTCTGAGCGCGGCAGCGCGCTTTGCCCACCAGGCGGATTGCGGCGACTGCCTTACCCCTTGGCGTCGCAGGCCCAGGCGCGGATCACGCATTCCTTGCCGCCATAGTCGTAGCACTTCTTGGTCGCGGCATTGAGCGAGCTCGAGATCTTCGGCGCCACGGCATAGCCATGGGCGCCGCAGGGATTCTTCATGTCGATCGAAAGCGCGGCGCGGGCGCGCTTCATGGTGACGGTGGTGCAATCGCCCTTGCACTGCTTCAGCGCGGCGGCGCGCGCCGCGCCTTCCGCCGGATAGTCGTAGGCCTGGCCATACGCTCCGCACTTGCCGACCGCGAACGCGCCGGCCGCGCGCGCTTTGGGCACGAAGGTTTCCACCGAGAAACGCGTGGCGCCGAGCTGCAATGTCAGGACGAGAATCGTCAACGCGCGACGCTGCGCGGCGGCGGTCGAAATGATCAAGCGGAAATCCCCCAAAGCCCGGCGCGGACTGTACGCAGGGGTCGTTTCCAGATGGTGAATGACGGGTTGAGGGGCGCAACTCTAACCACCCGTCGTCCCGGCGAAAGCCGGGACCCATAACCACCGCCTTGTGCGATGGAGTTCGCTGGAGCCCCAGCGTCGCACAACAACTGCATCCTGTGGTTATGGGTCCCGGCTCGCGCTTCGCTTGGCCGGGACGACAGCGGATAAAGCCTACCCGCGCCGCGCGGCTTCCAGCGCCTGCGGGGTGTCGATGTCGAGGAAGGCGCTGTCGCCTTCGACCGGGACCTCGGCGACCACCTCGGCATGCTTGGTGATCAAGTGACGCGCGCCGATGTCGCCGTCGAGCGTCATCAGCTCCTTGAAGAAGCGCCGCGACCACAGCACCGGATTGCCGCGGCGGCCCTCACTGACGGGGACCGCGATCAGATGGCCGCGGTCGGGCGCGAAGGTCTCGATCAAACGGTCGATCAGCTTCGCATCGATCAGCGGCATGTCACCGAGACAGACGATCGCGCCGTCGGCGCTGTCGGACACCGCCGCAATGCCCGCCTTCACCGAGCTGGCGAGGCCGCCGGCGAAATCCGGGTTGCGGACGAACTTGACCTTGAGGCCATCGAGCGCCTGCTCGACCAGCTCGGCCTGATGCCCGGTGACGACGATCACCTCGGAAGCCTTCGACGCCAGCGCCTGCTCGGCGACGATGCGCGCGAGCTTCTTGCCGTCGAGCTCGGCGAGCAGCTTGTTCGGGCCGCCCATCCGGGTCGAGCGACCGGCGGCAAGCACGATCGCGGCGACGTTGCGATTGCCTTCGGTGTCCGGCACCGTGCGCGGCTGCGGCCGCGTCACGATCTCCATCAACAGGCCGCCGACGCCCATGCCGGTGAGATCCGACCGCTTCACCTTGATGCCGGCGAGCAGCCGCATCAAGACCCAGTCAAAGCCGTTCTCGACCGGCGAGCGCGCGCAGCCCGGCGCGCCCAGCACCGGCACGCCGCCGGCGCTGCCGATCAGCAGCAGATTGCCCGGATCGACCGGCATGCCGAAATGCTCGACGGCGCCGCCGATCTCGGTGATCGCAGCGGGAATGACATCGCGGCGGTCGGCGATCGCGGACGCCCCGAACACGATGACGAGCTCGGCCCCTAAGCCGAGCAATTCCTTGATCGAGGCGGCGAGCACCGTCTCGTCATGCGGCACGCGGCGCTCGGCGATGATGGTGGCGCCGGCCGGCGCGAGCCGTTCGGCGGTGACGCGCAGCGTCTTGTCGATCACCTTCGGCGCGAGGCCCGGCAGCAGCGTCGAGACCACGCCGACCTTCCGGATCACATAGGGCGCGATCCGCAGCGTATCCTTGCCGGCAACCGCGACGGCGGCATCGCGCAAGCGCCCCTCGACGCCGAACGGGATCAGCTTGACGGTCGCGATCATCTCGCCTTCGACCACCGGCTTGAACGCGGCGAGGGTTGCGAAGGTGATGGCCTCGTCGACGTCGTTGATGCGGTCGACCGCGGCGCGATCGATCACCAGCACGCCGGGGCGCGCCGCGAACAGATTGGCGCGACCGGTGAAGGCGCGCTCGACATTGACGCCCTCGCCGGCCACCGCCTGCGCGATGCTGGCCGCCGCGGCGTCCTCGGAGACGTCGCCCTCGTCGAGCCGCACCACGACGATCTCGTCGACGCCGGCCTTGGTCAGCGCCTCGACCTCGGCGGGGCCGATCGTGGTGCCCTTCTTGAGCACCAGCGCACCCTGGCGGAGGGTATGCACGGTGACGCCGCCAATCGCGTCGGCCGGACTGGCGGGACCGAATTTCATGCCGCTTCTTCTTTTTGCTTGGGAGGCAGGCGCAGCTGCGCGGTGATCTCGGCCATGATCGCGACCGCGATCTCCGACGGCGACACCGCGCCAATGTCGAGACCGATCGGCGCGTGGATGCGCGCGATGTCGCTGTCTTTGGCGCCCTGCGCGCGTAGCCGCTCGGCGCGCTTGGCGTGGGTCTTCCGCGAGCCCAGCGCGCCGATATAGAAGCAGTCGCGGTCGAAGGCGTGCAGCAGCGCCGGATCGTCGATCTTCGGATCATGCGTCACCGCGACGAAGGCGGTGTAGTGATCGACGTTGAGCGGCGGCAGCGCGACGTCGGGCCATTCGGCGACCAGCGGCACGTCGGGGAAGCGCTCCGGGCTCGCAAACGCGGTGCGCGGATCGACCACCGTGACGTCATAGTCGAGCGAGCGCGCCAGCGGCGCCAGCGCCTGGCTGATATGGACCGCGCCGATGATCACGAGCTTTGCGGTCGGCGCGTAGACGTTGAGGAACAGTTTTTTGCCTGATACCTCGACATTGCCGCTCTTGCCCATCCTGAGCTGCTTTGCGAGCTCGGCGCGCAGCGGATCGGCGGCGATGTCTGCGGCCTTGACCAGGCGCTGATCGCCATTGGCGGTGTCGGTGACGATGATGACCGGGCGGCGCGCGGCGCGCTCGGCGTTCAGCTCTTTCAGGATCTCGAGCTTCACGGCTAACCAACCTTCTCGACGAACACGCGGATGGTGCCGCCGCAGGACAGGCCGACATTCCAGGCGGTCTCGTCGGCAACGCCGAATTCGAGCATTTTTGGCTGGCCGCTGGCGATGACGTCGAGCGCTTCCGTCACCACAGCGCCCTCGACGCAACCGCCGGAGACCGAGCCGAGGAACGTGCCGTCGTCATTGATGACGAGGCTCGAGCCGGCCGGGCGCGGCGCCGAGCCCCAGGTCTCGACCACGGTGGCAAGCGCCACGCCATGGCCCTCTTTCTGCCAGGTCTCGGCGGCCTGCAGGATGTCTTCGTCGCGGTTCAGCATGGCGGCCTCCTGTGAAATCGGATGCTTCTTAGGCTACAGAGCGGATCAGGCTGCGGTGGTGCGCCGGCGGCGGGGATGACAGCGCCCCGATCAAGCCCTTGATGGACGTCAAGTTATGCACCGGGCGAAATTCGTCAACGTGGGGCAACATCATTTTGATGCCCTGCGCCTTGGCCTCGAAGCCGGAGTAGCGCAGCAGCGGATTGAGCCAGATCAGGCGGCGGCAGGAACGGTGCAATCGGTCCATCTCGAAGGCCAGTTTGGCATCCGCCTCCCGTTCTAGTCCATCGGATATAAGGAGGACGATGGCGCCCTGCCCGAGCACCCGGCGGGCCCAGAGCTGGTTGAAGCTGTGCAGCGAGGTCGCGATCCGCGTCCCGCCGGCCCAGTCCTCGACCGAGGACGAGCAGCTCGCCAGCGCCTCGTCGGGGTCACGGGCCCGTAACGCCCGCGTCACATTGGTCAGGCGGGTGCCGAACAGGAATACCGAGACCCGCTTGCGGTAGTCGGTGATGGCATGCAGGAAATGCAGGAACAGGCGGGTGTACTCGCTCATCGAGCCGGAGATATCGAGCAGCGCCACGATCGGCGCCGGCTTCTCGATCCGGCCGAGCTTTCGGATGTCGATGATCTCGCCGCCGGTGCGCAGCGAGTTGCGCACGGTGCGGCGCATGTCGAGCCGCAAGCCGCGCGCATCCGGCTGATAGCGGCGGGTCACGAGCTCGGCCTGCGGCAGCCGCATCTTGGCGATCTCGCGCGTCACCTCGGCGATCTCCGCCGCGGTCATCTGCGCAAAATCCTTCTTCTGCAGGATCTCCTTGTCGGAGACCGAGAGCTTCAGCTCCTGCTCCTGGGCCTGCGGCCGCTCCTCGCTCCGCGCCGGCTGCGCCATCGCCTCCTGGACGCGGCGCGAGGCCGGCGGCGGCTTCTTTCTGGCGTGATCCGGCAGCGGCACCGAATCCAGCATGCTCTTCCACTCCTCGGCGGCGCGGAAGAACAGCATAAAGGCCTGGCGGAAGATCAGCGCGTGCTCGTGGCGCTTGACGAAGATCGCTTCCAGCGTGGCGTAGAAATCGGCGCGATGGCCGACCTCGATCAGCTGCAGCGCATCCAGCGCATCGATCACCGAGCCCGGCCCGACCGGGAGTCCGGCCGCCCGCAGCGCGCGGGCAAAGCCGATCACGTTGTCGGCCATGTGGCCGGTCGGAGGCGCGAGGTGGTTGATCGCCATTGTTGTTTAGCCTCGTCATTCCGGACCGCACGAAGTGCGGATCCGGAATCTGGAGATTGCGGCGCGAGATTCCGGGTTCACGCATCGCGTGCCCCGGAATGACGGCTAGTCGCTCGTCGCTTCCTTCAATGTCTTCTGCAGCGCATCGCCCTGCATGCGCGCGATGTCGTCCTGATACTTCAAGAGCGCGCCCAGCGTGTCGCCGACGACCTGCGGCGTCAGCGAGCGGGCGTCGAGCTCGGACAGCGCGGTCGCCCAGTCGATGGTCTCGGCGACGCCCGGCGACTTGTAGAAATCCTGGTTGCGCAGCGCCTGCACGAAGCGGACGACCTGCTGCGACAGCTTTGCGGAAATGTTTGGCACCCGCGATTTGACGATCGCGAGCTCGCGCTCGGCTGTGGGATAATCCACCCAGTGATAGAGACAGCGCCGCTTCAGCGCGTCGTGGATCTCGCGGGTGCGGTTCGAGGTGATGATCACAATCGGCGACGCCGGCGCCTTCACGGTGCCGAGCTCGGGAATCGTGACCTGGAAGTCGCTGAGGATTTCCAGCAGATACGCCTCGAACGCCTCGTCGGCGCGGTCGAGCTCGTCGATCAGCAGCACCGGAGGGCCCGCGACATCGGGCTCGAGCGCCTGCAGCAGCGGCCGCTTGATCAGGAAGCGTTCGGCGAAAATGTCGCTGGCGAGCTGGTCGCGATCGGTATCGCCGGAAGCCTCCGCCAGGCGGATCGCGATCATCTGCGCCGCACTGCTCCACTCGTAGACCGCGGAGGCGACATCGAGGCCTTCATAACATTGCAGGCGGATCAGCTTACGCCCGAGCGCCGCCGACAACACCTTTGCGATCTCGGTCTTGCCGACACCGGCCTCGCCTTCGAGGAACAGCGGCCGGCCCATCCGCAGCGCGAGATAGGTCACGGTCGCGAGCGACCGCTCGGCGAGGTAGCCGCGCGAGGTCAGGAGATCCTCGAGCGCATCGACGGAAGTGGGTAACGCCGATGCACTCATGGAACAGCCAGTCTTCGAACAGAGGTCAGCAAAGTCACGCCCTGGTACTTAGTCCTTGGCGTTCGCGGCTTCCACCGCCCGGCGCGTCAAAACGCCGATCAAATGCGCGCGGTATTCCGCACTGCCGTGCAGGTCGCTATTCAGCCCGTCGGCCGAAACCGCGATGCCGTCGAGCACCTTGTGCGAGAAGCGCTTCTTCAGGGCGTCCTCGAACGCGGTGACGCGGAAGACGCCGTCGGAGCCCGCACCGGTGACCGCGACGCGCACGTCGGACGGACGCTTGGCCACGAACACCCCGACCAACGCATAACGCGAGGCCTGGTTGCGGAACTTGACGTAGGCCGCCTTCTTCGGCACCGGGAACATCACCTTGGTGATGATCTCGTCGGCCTCCAGCGCGGTCGAGAACAGGCCCTGGAAATACTCCTCGGCCTTGAGGCGGCGCTTGTTGGTGACGATGGTCGCGCCCAGCGCCAGCACCGCGGCCGGATAGTCGGCGGTCGGGTCGTTGTTGGCGAGCGAGCCGCCGATGGTGCCGCGGTGGCGCACGGCGGGATCGCCGATCAGGCCGGCAAGCTCGGCCAGCGCCGGGATCGCCTCGCCCACGACTGCGGAGTTCGCGACTTCGGCATGCTTTGCGGTGGCGCCGATCACCAGCGAGCGGCCTTTCATCTCGATCGTGTCGAGACCTTCGATGTGGGAGAGGTCAACCAGATGCGGCGGGCTGGCGAGCCGTTGCTTCATGACCGGCACCAGCGTGTGACCGCCGGCGATCAGCTTGGCGTCCTCGTTCTTCACCAGGAGGTTGGCGGCCTGCCGCACGGTGCCGGGACGGTGATATTTGAATTCGTACATTGGAATGTCCTGATCGCGCTCGCGATGAATTGCGGATTAAGCGAGGTCCGACTTCGCCATCGCCTTGGCGCCGGCGGCGATCGAAGCAACGATATTCTGGTAGCCGGTGCAGCGGCACAGATTGCCTTCCAGCTCCTCGCGGATCACCTCGTCGGAGAGCTCGTGGCCCTTGCGATGGACCAGATCGACCGCGGTCATGATCATGCCCGGCGTGCAGAAGCCGCACTGCAGGCCGTGATGCTCGCGGAAGGCCTCCTGCATCGGATGCAGCGGCGCGCCATCGGCCGCCAGCCCCTCGATGGTCTTGACCTCATGACCGTCGGCCATCACCGCAAGCGTCGTGCAGGACTTCACCGCCCTGCCGTCCAGATGCACGACGCAGGCGCCGCACTGCGAGGTGTCGCAGCCGACATGGGTGCCTGTCAGCCGCAGGTTTTCGCGCAGAAACTGGACCAGAAGGGTACGGGGGTCGACATTCGCGTTCACGGGGTTGCCGTTCACGATCATTGAAATCTTGGCCATCAGCACTCTCTTATCTGCGCCACCGCATATCGGCGAAGCAGGCGGTTTTAAATCATTCCAGACGGCATAATATGGGCGCGCCCCGCGATGGGCAACCTTTCGAGCCACCCATCCAGGACATGGCCGGACCTGAATAATCCAGCCGAAAGGCGGGGCTAACCCTGCACCGCCTTGGCGAAATTTGCAAAGAATTCATCGGCCAGCTTCTTGGCGGCGCCGTTGATCAGGCGCTGGCCGAGCTGGGCGAGCTTGCCGCCGATCTGCGCCTCCACATTGTAGCTCAGAAGCGTGCCGCCATCCTTGTCTGCAAGGCCAACTGTGGCGCCGCCCTTGGCGAAGCCGGCGACCCCGCCCTCGCCTTCGCCTGAGATCTTGTAGCCGTTCGGCGGGTCGAGATCGCTCAATGTGACCTTGCCCTTGAAGCGGGCGGAGACCGGGCCGACCTTCATCTTGGCGGTGGCGCGGAAGCCGCCCTCGTCGGTCTTCTCCAGCTCTTCGCAGCCGGGAATGCAGGCCTTCAACACTTCGGGATCGTTGAGCTTGTCCCACACAGCCTGGCGCGGCGCTGCAAGCTGGACTTCGCCGGTCATTGTCATGGCCATGGGGGACCTCCTCGATCGCTAGAACCTTTTCCCCCAAGTAAAGCAGCCGGGACACAAAGGAAAGGGCACCTTCGGAGGATGAGCGATGCATATTCGCAACCGCAGCAAGCCAAGCCGATCGTTCACGAAATCGCGCAATCCCCGTTGTTGAAAATGCAGGCAGCCCCGGGGCATTGGCATCGACGCGCGACAGTGGTTAGGTCGCCGGCCATGAGCACAGCCCTCTCTCCCCTGCTTGCGCCGATGCTGTCGAGCGCCGCGATGCGCACGGTGTGCGACGACGCCGCCACGCTGCAGAACATGCTGGATTTCGAGGCCGCGCTGGCCCGCGCCGAGGTGGCCTGCGGGGTGATTCCCGCAGCTGGCGCAGGACCAATCGGCGCCGCCTGCAAGGCCGAATCATTCGACCTGGCCGCGCTGGCCGACGCCGCGACGCGGTCCGGCAATCTGGCGATCCCGCTGGTGAAGGCCCTGACCGCCAATGTCGCCAAGGCGGACGCCGAGGCGGCGCGCTACGTGCATTGGGGCGCGACCAGCCAGGACGTCATCGACACCGCGACCATGCTGTCGCTGCGCGCGGGGATCGACGCGCTGCTGACCGACCTCGACCGCGCCGTCGCCGGCTTCGCCAAGCTTGCGCGCGCCCATCGCGACACCGCCGTGGTGGCGCGGACCTGGCTGCAGCATGCGCTGCCGATGCCGTTCGCCCTGAAACTCGCCGAATATGCCGCGGCGCTGCATCGCTCCCGCAAGCGCTTGCTGCGCCTGCGCCGCGAGACGCTGGCGCTGCAATTCGGCGGCGCCGCCGGGACGCTCGCCGCGCTCGGCGATAAGGGGCTGGCGGTCGCCGCCGCCCTTGCGCGAGAGCTCAATCTGCCGCTGCCGGATGCGCCCTGGCATACCCATCGCGACCGCATCGCCGAGGCCGCGTCGGTGTTCGCCATCCTCGCCGGCAGCTGCGGCAAGATCGCGCGCGACGTGTCGCTGATGATGCAGACCGATGTCGGCGAGGCCTTCGAGCCGGCCGGCGCCGGCCGCGGCGGCTCCTCCACCATGCCGCACAAGCGCAATCCGGTCGCTGCCGCGAGCGCGCTGGGGGCTGCGACCATGGCGCCGAATCTTGCCGCCACGATCTTCGCCGCGCAGGTGCAGGACCATGAGCGAAGCGCCGGTCCGTGGCATGCGGAATGGCCGACCTTGCCGGGCCTGATGCTGGTGACCTCGGGCGCGCTTGCCGCCATCGTCGATCTCGCCGAAGGGCTCGAGGTCGATCCGGCGCGGATGCGCGTCAATCTCGATGCGACTCAGGGGTTGATCATGGCGGAAGCCGTCACCGTTGCCCTCGCCGACAAGATCGGCAAGAGCGACGCCCATCATCTGATCGAAGCCGCCAGCAAGCGCGCGGTCGCGGAGAAGAAGCATCTGCGCGAGGTGCTGTCGGCGGATGCCAAGGTCACCGCGCATCTCGACGCGAAACGAATCGCGGAGCTGTTCGAGCCGATGGCCTATCAGGGCGCCTCGCAAGCGCTGATCGACCGCCTGCTGGCTTCACTGGATGACAAATAGCGACGACGTCATTGCCGGGCAAAAGCGCGAAGCGCGTCTTCGCGCAGGTGACCCGGCAAGCGCATAACGGGAGGGACAAGACGATGCCGATGATCAACGCCGACGGGTGCCTGCTCAACGTCCAGGTGGACGGCCGCGACGGCGGGCCGACCTTGATGCTGTCGAACTCGCTCGGCTGCACCTTGCAGATGTGGGAGCCGCAGATGCGGGCACTAACGCAGCTGTTCCGCGTCATCCGCTACGACCGCCGCGGTCACGGCAAATCCGGCGTGCCGGCGGGCCCCTACTCCATGGAGCGGTTCGGCCGCGACGTGCTGGCGATCCTCGACGACCTCAACATCGAGAAGGTGCACTGGTGCGGGCTGTCGATGGGCGGCATGGTCGGACAGTGGCTGGGAGCGAATGCCCCCGAGAGATTCGGCAAGATCATCCTCGCCAACACCGCCTGCTACTATCCCGATCCGACCAACTGGCTGAACCGCATCAAGGCGGTGAAGGAAGGCGGCATCGCCGCGGTCGCCGACGCCGTGATCGCCGGCTGGCTGACCGCAGATTTCCGCGAGCGCGAGCCGGAGACCGCGGCGCGCATGAAGGCGATGCTGATTGCCTCGCCGGTCGAAGGCTATCTCGCCTGCTGCGAGGCGCTGTCGACACTCGACCAACGCGCCCTGCTGCCGAAGATAAAGAGCCCGACCCTGGTGATCGCGGGAAAGCAGGACATGGCAACGCCGGTGTCGGCAGGCGAAATGATCCGCAGCGGCATTCCCGGCGCCAGCATGACGCTGCTCGATGCCGCGCACATTTCCAATGTCGAGCAGTCGCACGCCTTCACCGAAGCCGTGGTCGGCTTCCTGACGCAGCGGTAATCACAACCACAGACGTCATTGCGAGGAGCAAAGCGACGAAGCAATCCATGCCTCGGCAATCGGTGAGATGGATTGCTTCGCTTCGCTCGCAATGACGGAAGGAGACATCCATGGACGACAATCAGCGCCGCGACGACGGCATGACGCAGCGCCGCAAGGTGCTCGGCAATGAATGGGTCGACAAGTCGATCAAGAACCGCAACGCGTTCAACACCGACTTCCAGGACCTGATCACGCGCTATGCGTGGGGCGACATCTGGACCCGGCCGCATTTCGATCACCGCACCCGCCGCGTGCTTGTGATCGGCACCATGGTCGCGCTCGGCCAGTGGGACGAATTCCGTCTGCATGTGCGCGCCGCGCTCGCCGAGGGCGGCTTCACGCCCGACGACATCAAGGAGATCCTGCTGCAGCAGGCGATCTATTGCGGCGTGCCAGCGGCCAACCACGCCGTCAAGGAAGCCGGCGCGATCATTGCCGAGCTAGGAGCATGATCCGGAAAAGTGCGAAGCGGTTTTCCGAAAAGATCATGCGCAAAAAACGACTAAAGCGCGAAGACTATCGCGCTTTAGGGCTGCTGAACGGATAGCTGGCCTGCGGGCGTTTCGGTGGTCGTTGCTGCATTGGCAGACGGTTGAGCTCGCTTCGGCGAGGTCTCGAACAGCATCACGATCGCGGTCCCGAGCAGCATCAGGAGCTCGGACGCATGCATGCGCATCGCTTCGACCTCGCCGACCTTGGAGGCCATCATCATGCTAGCGAAGCTCAGCACACTGCCAAGGCAGAGCGCCACCGCAAGTGCCTCGTCGGCGCCACTGCTGCTCCTGCGCAGCGGCGAGAAGGCGGCCATCGCGAGGAAGACTGTGAAGAACGCCACCACGGTGATCCGCGCCAGCGCGAGCAGCCACGCGAGGCGCACAGTCGCCATCTTGCCGAGGTGCAGATAGTCGCTGGCATAGAACGCGATCGATACGCTCGGCCGCTCATAGAGGCCGTGGATCGGCGACACCATGATGCTGAAGGCGATGATGGTCCAGACCGGAATGAAATAGGCCGCAAGCAGCGCGCCGTTGAAGGAGCTGATCCGCCAGTTGTTCGACATTGCCGCTTCCCGTGCATCCCGCGCCTTTCAGACCGGCGACGGTTCAGGGCGCGAGCTAACGCCGATCAATTGCCGACAGCAATTTAAACCCTTTGTTAGGGTTAAGCGCGATGCGATGGTTCCGGATCGATGCGATCGGGCCCGGCCGGGATCTGCGCAAGATCGGCGCCGGCCGGGGATAAAGGGGGTAAAATGACCGAAAGAACGCGCGTTTTCGTCGCAACGCCCTGCTACGGCGGCGATCTGAAGATGGCCTATGTGTTGTCCGCCCTGAAGCTTCAGGCTGCGGCCACCGCCCGGGGCATCGACATCCAGTTTCATCTGATCGGAAACGAATCGCTGATCGTCCGCGCCCGGAACGAACTGGCCCACCAATTCCTTGCATCCGGCGCCAGCCATCTCCTGTTCATCGATGCCGATATCGGGGTTCGAACCCGAGTCCGTCTTCCGGTTGCTGGATTGCGGCACTGATGTTTCGGCCGCGGCCTATCCGCTCAAGCACATCGATTGGGCAAAGGTGCAGCGGGCTGCGGACGCCAAGCGCAAGAACCTCGCGTCATCCTCGCTGGACTATGTCGTCACATGGGAGGGCGACCAGATCACATCTCGCGGCGACGGCTTCGCCAAGGTCCGATATGCCGGAACCGGCTTTCTCATGATGAAGCGATCCGCCCTCGTCAGGCTGTGCGACGCCCATCCCGAACTCAAATATCGGGCGAACCACAAGTCCAACGACTTGAACACCGGCGACCTGGTCCGCGCCGACCTCGACCGCGTGTCGCTGTTCGAATGCATGATCGACAAGACGACCGGCGAGTATTTGTCCGAAGATTACGCGTTCTGCCGACGCTGGATCGATCTCGGTGGCGAAATCTGGCTCGACCTTCGAAGCGAGCTCACGCATTTCGGTTCGTACGCCTTCCGCGGCCGCTTCGCCGACCAGTTGGCCTGAACAAGACAGCCCAAGCGAAAAGGGTCTAAGCCTGAACAAGGGAGGCCTCGCCTTTCGGCGAGGCCTCCCTGCTAGTTCGGCTCAATTGTCCGAATTAGCGCTCCGGATTGGGCTTCTGGCCCTGCCGGCCCGGATCCTGCTGTTGCTGGCCGGGCTTCTGGCCGCCGCCCTGCTGCTGCTGGCCGGGCTTCTGATTGGGGTTCTGGTTCGGCTGTCCCGGATTCTGATTTGGGTTGCTCATTCAGCTACTCCCTTTGCTTTCATCAAGCTGGGGACAACGCGTGCGTCGGAAGCGCGGTTGCTCGGGGAACACGGGTTCCGGCGTGATCATTGCAAGGCAAGGCCATGTCGGCCCTGTGACATCGGAACCGCATCCGCCAAACTAGTTATGTACAAGCCCTTTCTACTGCTGCCACGCTGTTGCCGCGCCCGGGGTTCCACTGTTAGAAAACGACACGACGCGACGGATCAGGCTGCCGGGGCCCTCGCCGCGTCACCCTCGACGTAGCGTTTTCGAGCGAAGTGGGAACCGGTTCGCGTGAAGAAAGCGCGTCCAGATCAACACGAGAGCCTTGTCGGTTCTCAACCGAACGGGCTCTGACGGCAGCGCATGGATTATTTCGCCCAGCAACTGATCAACGGCCTCGTGCTCGGTTCGATCTACGGCCTGATCGCCATCGGCTACACGATGGTCTACGGCATCGTCGGCATGATCAACTTCGCCCATGGCGACATCTTCATGATCGGCGGCTTCATCGCGCTGATCTCGTTCCTGGTGCTGGTGTCGCTCGGCCTCACCGCGATCCCCCTGATCCTGCTGATCGTGCTGCTGGTCTCGATGGCGATCACCGCGCTCTACGGCTGGACCATCGAGCGCATCGCCTACCGGCCGCTGCGACATTCGTTCCGCCTGGCGCCGATGCTCTCGGCGATCGGCATGTCGTTCGTGCTGACCAATTTCTCACAGGTGTCGCAGGGCGCGCGGGTGAAGCCGGTGCCGCCGATCATCACCGGCGGCTACACGCTGCATGAAGGCTCGTCGGGCTTCGCCGTGCAGCTCTCCAACATCCAGATCATGGTCGTGCTGGCCACCATCGTCGTGCTGGCGCTGTTCACCTGGCTGGTCTCGCGCACCCGGCTCGGACGCGACATGCGCGCCTGCGAGCAGGACCAGACCATGGCCGCGCTGCTCGGCGTCGACGTCGACCGCACCATCTCGATGACCTTCGTGATCGGCGCCGCGCTCGCCGCGGTCGCAGGCATGATGTATCTCTTGTATTACGGCCTGGTCGATTTCTTCATGGGCTTCGTCGCCGGCATCAAGGCGTTCACCGCCGCTGTGCTCGGCGGCATCGGCTCGCTGCCGGGCGCGATGCTCGGCGGGCTCGCGATCGGCCTGATCGAGACGTTCTGGTCGGCCTATTTCTCGGTGGAGTACAAGGACGTCGCCGCGTTCTCGATCCTGATCGTGGTGCTGATCTTCATGCCGACCGGCCTGCTCGGCCGTCCCGAAGTCGAAAAAGTCTGACAGGCACTTCGTGAGCGCGACCTCAGCCCGCCCCTCGCACGCCGCGCAGCCCTCGGGCAGCGCCTTCATTCTCAAGAAAGCCCTGATCAGCGCCCTTGTCGCGCTGGTGCTGTTCTCGCTGATGATCGGCATTCGCACCGAAGCCGGGCCGCAGGGCGGCCTGATCTACTGGACGCGGTTCGGCGATCTCGCCGCCCTTGTCGGCGCGGTGTTCGGCGGCAGCATCGTCGTCGAGTTGCTGCGGCAATGGTGGGGGCCGGTCGACAAGGACCGCATCGTGCCGAAGCCGGTGCAATCGGCGATGTCGTTCGCCGGCCGCTGGCTGGCGCCGGCGCTCCTGGTGTTCACCTTCCTCGTGCCTGTGATCTTCTACAACCAGCGCTATATTCTCGACCTGTCGATCCTGGTCCTGACCTATGTGATGCTGGGATGGGGATTGAACGTCGTGGTCGGCCTCGCCGGCCTGCTCGACCTCGGCTATGTCGCCTTCTACGCGGTCGGCGCCTATTCCTACGCATTGCTCGCGACCAATTTCGGATTGTCGTTCTGGGTCTGCCTGCCGCTTGCCGGCATCCTGGCGGCGTTCTGGGGCGTGCTGCTCGGCTTCCCGGTGCTGCGGCTGCGCGGCGACTATCTCGCGATCGTGACGCTCGCCTTCGGCGAGATCATCCGCCTCGTCATCATCAACTGGCAGAGCCTGACCGGCGGCCCCAACGGCGTCTCGGGAATTCCCCGCCCGACCATGTTCGGCATTCCGCTGACGGCGGGTGATGACGGGCTCGCCGCCAAGCTCGGCATCGAATTCTCGCCGACCCACCGCCTCGTCTTCCTGTTCTATCTGATCCTGGCGATGGCGCTGATCACCAACTGGGTGACGATCCGGCTGCGGCGGCTGCCGATCGGCCGCGCCTGGGAGGCGCTGCGCGAGGACGAGGTCGCCTGCCGCGCGCTCGGCATCAACACCACGACCACCAAGCTGACGGCGTTCGCGACCGGCGCGATGTTCGGCGGCTTGGCAGGCGCGTTCTTCGCCACGCGGCAGGGCTTCATCAGCCCGGAATCCTTCACCTTCCAGGAATCGGCGCTGGTGCTGGCGATCGTGGTGCTCGGCGGCATGGGCTCGCAGCTTGGCGTGGCGCTCGCCGCGCTGACCATGATCGGCGGCTTCGAGCTGTTCCGCGGCCTCGATCAATACCGCATGCTGGTGTTCGGCATGGCGATGGTGCTGCTGATGATCTGGCGGCCGCGCGGGCTGATCGGCCATCGCGCGCCGACCGTGTTCCTGGAACGCAACCAGGCGATCTCGTCCGACCTCGTCAAGGAGGGCCACGGATGAGCGGCGACCCTATCCTCACCGTCGACCGCCTGATGATGCGCTTCGGCGGCATCGTCGCGGTCAACGAGCTGTCCTTTGCCGCCGAACGGCGCAAGATCACCGCGCTGATCGGGCCGAACGGCGCCGGCAAGACCACTGTGTTCAACTGCATCACCGGGTTCTACCGGCCGAGCGGGGGCGCGATCCGCCTCGCCCATGACGACGGCCGCACCATCCAGCTCGAGCGGCTGAACGACTTCCGCATTTCCAAGCAGGCCAAGGTGGCGCGCACCTTCCAGAACATCCGGCTGTTTCCCGGCATGACCGCGCTGGAAAATCTGATGGTCGCCCAGCACAACGCGCTGATGCGCGCCTCGGGCCTGACCCTGCTCGGGCTGCTCGGCCTGCCGTCCTGGCGCGAGGCCGAGCAGCGCGCCATCGATCTGGCGCGGACCTGGCTTGCGCGCGTCGGCCTGCTCGAGCGCGCCGACGATGCCGCGGGCAATTTGCCCTATGGCGACCAGCGCAGGCTCGAGATCGCGCGCGCGATGTGCACTGAACCTGTGCTGCTCTGTCTCGACGAGCCGGCGGCCGGTCTGAACGCGCGCGAGAGCGGCGGGCTCAACGAGCTGCTGCTGTCGATCCGCAACGAACAGGGCACCTCGATCCTCCTGATCGAACACGACATGTCGGTGGTGATGGAGATCTCCGATCACGTCGTGGTCATGGACTACGGCGTCAAGATCGCCGAAGGCACGCCGCAGACGGTGCGCGACGACCCCAAAGTGATCGCCGCCTATCTCGGCGCCGACGAGGAAGAGGCGATCGCCGTGATGGAGAGCGGCACGTGACGAGCGCAGCCAGCAAGCCCCCCACCTCCCCCTGCAAGGGGGAGGTCGACCGCGAAGCGGGCGGGTGGGGGTCACGCTTTTCCCGCACGAAAGATATGACGGCACGGGCGCGATCTCTCCGCGCAAACATGACCGATGCGGAAGCCTGCCTCTGGCGTGCGTTGCGTCGCGATCAACTCAACGGCTTCTCTTTCCGCAAGCAGCACCCCATCGGCCCGTACACCGTCGACTTCTACTGCTCGCGCCTTGGTCTGGCTGTTGAGGTGGACGGTGGTCAGCATGCCGAGCAGCGGAAGCAGGCCGACGATCGCCGAACCGCATGGCTCGCGGAAAAAGGCGTCACCGTGGTTCGCTACTGGAACCACGACGTGCTGTCGAATTTGGACGGCGTGCTGAGCGACTTGGTCACGCACATGGAGAGATTGGCGCAAGCGGCGACAACCCCCACCCCAACCCTCCCCCTTTCAGGGGGAGGGAGAACCGACACCACCATGTCGGCCAAGAAGGGGAACGAGTCATGACCCAGCCCCTGCTCGCGGTGCGCGGCGTGCGCGCGGCGTATGGCAAGATCGAGGCGCTGAAGGGCGTCGATATCGAGATCAATCGCGGGGAGATCGTCGCCCTGATCGGCGCCAACGGCGCCGGCAAGTCGACGCTGATGATGACGATTTTCGGCAGGCCGCGCGCCCGCGCCGGCGCCATCGAGTTCGACGGCCGTGACATCACCGGCGTGCCGACCCACGAGATCGCGCGGCTGCGCATCGCACAATCGCCGGAGGGCCGGCGGATCTTTCCGCGCATGAGCGTCGCGGAAAACCTGCAGATGGGCGCCGATGCCACCGAGTGCAGCGAGGCCGAACGCGCAGCCGGGCTGGAGCGGGTGTTCGCGCTGTTCCCGCGCCTGAAGGAGCGCGTCGCACAACGCGGCGGCACGCTGTCGGGCGGCGAGCAGCAGATGCTGGCGATCGGTCGCGCCTTGATGAGCCGGCCGCGGCTGTTGATGCTGGACGAGCCCTCGCTCGGGCTCGCGCCGCTGATCGCGCGCCAGATCTTCGACGCCATCCGCACGCTGAACCGGCAGGACGGCCTCACCGTCCTGATCGTGGAGCAGAACGCCAACCATGCGCTGAAGCTCGCCCATCGCGGCTATGTCATGGTCAACGGGCTGATCACGCTGGCCGGAACCGGCGCCGAATTGCTGCAGCGCCCGGAAATCCGCGCCGCCTATCTGGAAGGCGGCCGCCGCGGCTAGCTTGACGTTCCGTGCCGCCCCCGCAAGCAAGACGCGGCGGATGCAGCGTCGATTTGCCTGAAAATTGCCGGTGACTTCGCCGCGAAATCAGCTGAGAATGCCCGCGGTTTTGGGGCCCGGCGTGCCGGGCCCTTCCGCAAGAGGCAACGACCACGAGGGACGTCTCATGAAATCACTGAAGCTGATCGGCCTGGCACTTGGCGCTTCGTTCGCATTATCGGCGAGCGCGTTCGCGCAAGACATCACCATCGCCGTCGCGGGCCCGATGACGGGCTCCGAATCCGCTTTCGGCCGGCAGATGAAGAACGGCGCCGAGCAGGCGGTCGCCGACATCAACACCGCCGGCGGCGTGCTCGGCAAGAAGCTCGCGCTGGAAGCCGACGACGATGCCTGCGATCCGAAGCAGGCGCGCTCGATCGCGGAAAAGATCGGCTCTTCGAAGATCCCGTTCGTGGCCGGCCATTTCTGCTCGTCGTCCTCGATCCCGGCCTCCGAGGCCTATGCCGACGCCAACGTGCTGCAGATCACCCCGGCCTCGACCAACCCGCTGTTCACCGAGCGCAAGCTCTGGAACGTGGCGCGCGTCTGCGGCCGTGACGACCAGCAGGGCCTGGTCGCCGCCGACTACATCATGAAGAACTACAAGGGCAAGAACGTCGCGATCCTGAACGACAAGACCACCTACGGCAAAGGCCTCGCCGACGAGACCAAGAAGGCGCTGAACAAGGCCGGCTTCCAGGAGAAGATGTTCGAGTCCTACAACAAGGGCGACAAGGACTTCAACTCGATCGTCTCGCGCCTGAAGCGCGACAACATCGATCTGGTCTATGTCGGCGGCTACCATCAGGAAGCCGGCCTGATCCTGCGCCAGATGCGCGACCAGGGCCTGCAGACAGTGCTGATGGCGGGCGATGCCATGAACGACAAGGAGTTCGCCTCGATCACCGGCCCCGCCGCCGAAGGCACGCTGTTCACCTTCGGCCCCGACCCGCGCAACAAGCCGACTGCGAAGGCGATCGTCGAGAAGTTCAAGGCCAAGAACATCGATCCCGAGGGCTACACGCTCTACACCTACGCCGCGATGCAGGTCTGGACGCAGGCCGTCGCCAAGGCCGGCACCACCGACGCCAAGAAGGTGATGAACGCCATCAAGGCCGGCGAGTGGGACACCGTGCTCGGCAAGATGGCCTTCGACGCCAAGGGCGACATCAAGGCGATCGATTACGTCGTCTACAAGTGGGACGCCAAGGGCAACTACACCGAGATCAATCCGAAGGGCTCCTGATCGACTCACCATCCTTCGCCGTCATTGCGAGGAGCGAAGCGACGAAGCAATCCATCCTTCCGTGCGATCGGTGACAATGGATTGCTTCGCTTCGCTCGCAATGACGGGGACAGAGTACTAGACGCCCCGGTCCAGCCGGGGCGTTTTGCTTATCCGTCGCGGCTGCTATACCGAATCGATCGGACAGCAGGCGGATGGACCCATCGTGAAAAACCTTCTCACCGATATTGCCGGCGTTGCCGTCGGCCATGCCGACGATCCAACGGTCGCCTCCGGCGTCACCGCCATCCTGTTCGAGCGGCCGGCGGTCGCCTCGATCGATGTCCGCGGCGGCGGTCCCGGCACCCGCGAGGAAGCGCTGCTTTCGCCGCACAACGTCGTCGAGGCGATCGACGCCATCGCGCTGTCCGGCGGCTCGGCGCACGGCCTCGATGCCGCCGGCGGCGTGCAGGCCTGGCTCGCCGAGCGCGGCCGCGGTTTCCGCATACGCGACGCGGTGATCCCGATCGTGCCGGGCGCGATCTGCTTCGACCTGCTCAACGGCGGCAACAAGGCGTGGGGACGCTTTCCGCCCTATCGCGACCTCGGCTACGCGGCGGCCAATGCCGCCTCCGATGACTTCGAGCTCGGCAGCGTCGGCGCCGGCATGGGCGCGACCACCGCCAACCTGAAGGGCGGCCTCGGCTCGGCGTCCGACGTGACCGACGATGGCGTGACGGTCGCGGCGCTCGCGGTGGTCAACGCGGTCGGCAGCGTCACGGTCGGCAGCGGCCCCTGGTTCTGGGCGGCGCCGTTCGAGGTCGGCGGCGAATTCGGCGGGCGCGGCCTGCCGCCCTCGTTCACGCCGGACATGCTGAAGGCGCGGCTGAAGGGCGGCGCCGACGCCAGCGCCGCCGAGAACACCACCCTCGTCGTCGTGGTGACCGATGCGCAGTTGACGAAGCCGCAGGCGCGGCGGCTTGCGATGATCGCGCAGACCGGCATGGCGCGCGCGATCTATCCGGTGCACGCGCCGCTCGACGGCGACGTGGTGTTTGCCGCCGCGACCGGCGCCAGGCCGATCGATCCGCTGTTCGGCCTCACCAAGCTCGGTGCGCTCGCCGCCAACACGGTGGCGCGCGCCATCGCCCGCGGCGTCCATTCGGCGACCGCGCTGCCATTCGCCGGCGCGCTGCCGAGCTGGCGGGACAGATTCGGTTAGATCATCGCGCTTCTGGCTCTGCCGTCATTGCGAGCGAAGCGAAGCAATCCATCTGTCCGCACATGTGGACAGATGGATTGCTTCGTCGCTCCAGCGCAAAATTGCTTTGCAATTTTGTCGCCGAGCTCCTCGCAATGACGGAAATTACCAGTCTCGTCTTAAGCGCTGACCGAAACCGCAGCGAAGTCTTGCGCCGAGATCGCCTTCGCCTGGCGCTGGATCAGCTGCTCGACGATGTTGTAGGAGGAGGCCGCGTTGAGGGTCGCGGAGGATGTGGCCGGCGTCGTCATCGCCACCTTCGAGCCGTCGGCATAGGTCGTCGTCGTGGTGGTCGAGCCGTCGCTGTTGGTCACCGACGTCGAGGTCGCGCCGTCCAGCGCCTGCATCAAGGGATCGGAGCTCGATCCGCCCGCGCCGGAGCCGGATCCATCGGTCGAGCCACTGGCCATGTGATGGCGATGATGGCCACCGCCCTTGTGGCCCTGCAAGGCCTGGGACATCTCGTCGAGGCTGACGTTACCGTCGCCATTGCTGTCGAGCTTGGAGAACACGTCGTCGGCCTGCGCCGTGTTGGTGCCGCCAGCGCCGAGCGCGTTCTCGAATTCCGACTGGGTGATCTTGCCGTTGCCGTCGGCATCGATCTGCGAGAACAGGTCCTTGAGCGCATCCGAGCGGCTGGCCGCCGTCGGGCTGTTTGAAACCGCGGTCTGGGACTGGCTTTGCGCGGAAATCAGCGCGCCCATCGTAAGCGGCGAAATCTGCCCGGAGCCGCTGCCCGAGCCGGTACCGGTGCTGCTGCCGGCCGACGTCGATGTACCGGTCGAAGGGGCGAACAGGCCGGTGGTCTGGCTCCCCTGACCAGAGCTGCCGGTCTTGGTCGTCGACTTCGACGACATCAGCGAGCTCAAGAGGTCAATGGCCGACGACGCAGCGCCAAGGGCGAACAGCATGGCAAGACTCCAACAGGGCCGCGCCTGGCGGCTCAAACGCTGGTCAATGGCTGAGCAAAGGGCGTGCCATGGCAAAAACCCAGCAAAACCAGGCGTTCCCGCATCGAAGCGGGTTCCGCGCACCCGGCAAGAGCTGCCGCCGGCGGAAGAATTTTCCGGTCGCAGAGCGCCGTCCGCTCGCATTGCCCGCCACGCGTCCGCATGTTAGGCGGACTCACCCGTCGCCCCCTGAAGTCTTCCGGAACAGCTGACATGACTCAGTCATTCACCCCGCGTCCCCTCGTTATTGCTCCGTCGATCCTGGCGTCGGATTTCTCAAAGCTCGGCGAGGAGGTCCGCGCCGTCGACCAGGCCGGCGCCGACTGGATCCATCTCGACGTGATGGACGGACACTTTGTGCCGAACATCTCCTATGGCCCCGACGTCATCAAGGCGATGCGGCCGCACACCAAGAAGATCTTCGACGCCCATCTGATGATCTCGCCCTGCGACCCCTACCTGGAGGCGTTCGCCAAGGCGGGCTGCGACCACATCACGGTGCATGCCGAGGCCGGCCCGCATTTGCACCGTTCGCTGCAGGCAATCCGCGCGCTCGGCAAGAAGGCCGGCGTCTCGCTCAATCCGGCAACGCCGGCGAGCGCGATCGAATATGTGCTCGACCTGATCGACCTCGTGCTGGTCATGTCGGTCAATCCTGGCTTCGGCGGCCAGGCCTTCATCCGCTCGGCGATCGGCAAGATCTCTGATGTCAGGGCGATGGTCGCGGGCCGCCCGATCGACATCGAGGTCGATGGCGGCGTTGCGCCCGACGTCGCGGGCCAGCTCGCGGCCGCCGGCGCCAACGCCTTTGTCGCGGGGTCCGCCGTGTTCAAGGGCGGCACCGTCGAGGCCTACAAGACCAACATCGCCGCGATCCGCCATGCGGCGGCCGAGGCACGCGGCGAGGCGATCTGACGATCCGGGGGAGCTAGAACACTGCGGGCGGCGTGGCCGCGGCATTCGCCGCTTGCTCCGCCGCCTCATCGCCCTCGCCGCCGTCCGCTTGCGACGCCAGCCGCGACGGCCGCACCACGGTCACCGTGCACGGTGCTTCCCCTGCGACCTGGCGGACACGCTGCCGAGCAGCGCGCGCCGCAGCGAGTTCTGCCGCGCGCCGATGATGATGTGGTCGACCAGGTTGACCGCGGCGAATTCCAGGATCGCGGCGGCGGGATCGATCGCCTCCAGCACATGCACGGTCAGCCGCCCTTCCTCGAGCCCGAACGGCCGCGCCCAGTGCTGCAGCGCCACCAGGCGGTCGACGTGCTTGTTCTGGCCCTGCTCGTCATGGGTGCGGTCGATCGCCAGGCGATTGAGCTTCAGCACGTTGACGCAGGCGAGCCGCGCCGACGGCGAGGTCGACAGCACCCGCTCGGCGGTGACGCGGATGGTGTCGTTCAGCGCCTCGGCACCCTCGCCGATATCGAGCGCGACGGCAACGATCGGGCTCGAGGCGAGCTGGGCTGCGACATCGGACTTCGGCCGCGGCGGCACCGCGCCGAGATTGAAGCGGCGGCGCCACACCGTGCCGAGCGGGTCGCGGCGCAGCCGCTGCGCCCGCGCCGTCAGCTTCACCTGATCGGGATGGCCGAGATCGAAGGCAAGCTGCGCCGCGGTCGGATAGCGCGCGGCGGGGTCGATCTCCAGGCAGCGCAGCACGATCTCCTGCAGCCAACGCGGATAGCCGGGCTTCAGCTCGCGCGGCGGATACGGGTCGCGCCACAGCCGCCGGCGCATGCCGCGCAGGCTTTCGGTCTCGCCGAACGGGCGCACGCCGGTGCTGAAGAAATAGAGCAGCACGCCGAGCGAAAACAGATCGCTGCGCGGATCGTCGCGGACGCCGAGCAGGCGCTCCGGCGCCATGTAGGGCGCGGTGCCGTAAGGCAGGCGAAACTCCTCCTGCAGCAGGTCGGGCAGATGCCGGTGATGCGAGAGGCCGAAATCGATCAGCACCGCCTCGCCGCGCTTGCGGAACATGATGCTGCTCGGCTTGATGTCGTGATGGATGACGTTCTGCCGGTGCAGGCTGGCGAGCGCGGTGGCGACCTTGCCGCCGATCACCCTCACCTCCTCATACGGCATCGGCAGCTCGCCGAGCCGCTTGTAGAGCGTCTGCCCGGGGATGCGCTCCATCACCACATAGGCCTGGCGCTCGAAGTCGCCGGTGCCGAAACAGGCCGGCACGTGCGGCCCCGACAGCCGCGGCAGGATCATCTGCTCCATCTCGAAGCTGACGATCGCGGCCGGATCCTCGCCCTCCGAGGTGAGCGGCACCTTCATCAGCAGCGGCACGGTGATGCCGGGATGGGTGACGCTCCACAGCGTTGCCATGCCGCCGCGGTGCACGCGTTCGCCGATGGTGAAGCCATCGATCTCGGCGCCCGCCTGCATCGCCAGCGCCGCCATCGGCGTCACCGGCCGAGCAGCAGGCGTTCGGCGAGCCAGTGCGGCAGGCCGTTCGCCTTGATCCGCGCCGCCGCGGTTGCGACATCGTAGGGCACGCGATGAAAGGTGATCTCGCGGCTTATGGTATCGAACATCGCAAACGACGCCGCGGGATCGCCGTCGCGCGGCTGGCCGACCGAGCCGAGCACCGCAAGCCAGCGCCGCCCCGGCAGCAACTGAACGGCGATGCCCGAAGTCGGAACGAAGCTCGTCATCTTGGCGGTCGAGGACATCGAATAGAGGCCGGGACGATGGATGTGGCCGCAGAACGTGATCTGCAGCTCGGTGGCCATCATGCTGCGCGCGGCGTCGGCGGTGTCGCGCACGTAGCGCCATTTCGCGGGCTCCGAAGCTTCGGAGTGCACGTAGAGCCGATTGTCCTCCTCCCGCGACATGGGAAGCTCGGCGAGGAACGCCTTCTGCTCGCCGCTGAGCCGGCCGCGGGTCCAGTCGATCGCGGCCTGCGCCTCGGCATTCATGCTGTCGCTCGGCACGCCGATCGCATTGTCATGATTGCCGCGCACCGCGATCGCACCCTTGGCCACGAGGTCCATCACCGTGTCGACGGCCCATTCGGGATCGGCGCCGTAGCCGACGATATCGCCGAGGCAGATCAGCCGCTCGGCGCCGCGCGCACGCGCAGCGTCGAGGCAGGCGGCGAAGGCCTGCCGGTTGGCGTGAATATCGGCGAACAGTGCAAGCCGCATCGTGATCCGCGTTGCTGATCCGTATCCGATATCAAGCACACGCGGCCCCGGGCTCGCAATCGGGCCAAAGGCATCAGGTGGTCAGAGGGAAATCGGCAGAACGGTCGGCTAGGGCTTGCAGACCCGCAGGCCCTTCAGCAGCAGGGCCAGCAGCGCATCGATCCGCCCCGGGCATTCCGGCTTGGCCCATTCCTCGGCATGCGCCGGGTGATGGTAGCGGACGGTGGCGTCGAACACGGCACGTGCGGTCGCCTTCGCATTGTCGATCTCGAACACGCCTTGCGCGACACCGTCGGACAGGATTTTCGCGATCAGGTCGACCTGCTTGTCCTTGTAGGCTTCCACCACCTCGCGCGCGTCCTGCGCCAGCGCCAGATAGGTCGCGAACATCTCTGGATCGTCACAGACCTTCTTCTGCTTGATCGTGAAGGCGGTGCGCAGCCATTGCTCCAGCCGCTCCGGCGCCGGGCCATCGCCGGCTGCGATCTTGCACAGCGGCTCGTTGGCGCGGTCGAGCCAGCGCTTGGCGACGGCATCGCGCAGCGAGGCTTTGCTGGGGAAATGACGGTAGACGCTGCCGTGGCTGACATCCAGCGCACGGGCAACGTCGACAACGGTGGCCTTGGTCAACCCGAAGCGCCTCAAGACATCCTCAGTTGCCTCAAGAATCCGCTCGGGTGTCAAAACCACCGCCTCGTTCATGCGTTTACCGTCTGGTTATCGCTGTCCTGCCCGCGGGTGAACTTGGCGGCCTGGGCGGCCAAGTGGCGGGCGACACGAAGATTGAGCCACTGTTGAATCTGGGCGGTCAATTGAAAGATTTCTATGGTCATTGAGGTAGTCCTTCGAGGTAGTCAAATTAAGTCCGGTTCCCCGGCCAAACGCCGGAACAGCCACTGGGCGCCCTCCTCCCTTGAAGTGGTGAGTATATACACCATCCCGATGACAGATTTCAATATCTGTCAGACAATATTTTGTGAAATGACAGCGGCCTCCCGGGAAAGCCCTCGGCTGATGGGCGCTACAACGTTCCGTGAGCAGCCGGGGCGATCTGCCAATCCGCGCCTATGTCTGGGTCGGGGCTACCTGGGAGAGGCTTGCATGGACCGGCCAATGACCTTGAAGGAGATCGCCAAGATCACCGCGGGCGCGGTGGTCTCGCTCGTCATTGTCGGGTGGCTGATGGTTCTCGCGATCGCATTCCTGACGGTGCTGTGAGCCCGCCTCGCCGCGCCGGCCCCTCCTAGCGGACCTTCCACAGCGCCTTGCCGCCAGAATCGAAAGGGGCCGCCTCACGCGGCGGCCCCTTTGCCGGGAAAATGTCTTGGGGATAAAATCTAGCCCCGGTTAGCCCCAAGACTACACACTTCAGGGAATTGAGGTATTCCGGATGATTACTGTCCATTTCGCTGACTGATTATTGCCGATCCCTATTTTTGTGCCATCCTCCTGGCAGGCAGCCGGCTATCGCTGCTCGTCCTTGGGCGGCATCCGGGGCGGCGGCAGCGGCGTGAACACCGACCCTTGCGCACCGGCCGGCGGAGCCAAGAACGTCCCCGTGGTGGAATCGCCGCCCGTCGTCTCCACGATCGTCTTCGGCGTGATGTACTCCCTGACGAAGTCCATGATGGTGCCGTCGCCACCGCCGAAATCCGCCGCCCGTCCGCCTTGCGGGTGCCCGGCCTTGATCTCGTTCTCGGCGGTGTGGGTCTGCTCCGCCAGCGCGTCGCTATAGGGAATGCGGAAAGCGCGCGGGATCGCGCTCGGCCGGTTGTCCTCGTCAAGCTCCTCGACCCAGAGATAGATCGAGCCCGGGTCGCCCTCCAGCGAATGCGGCTCCACGATCCGCGTCGACAGCAGCTTGAAATTCGCCGGCAATTTTTCCGCGGACGCCCAGCCGAGCAGACCGCGCATGCCGCCGAAGCTGACGAAGTAGAACGCGCTGGTGACGACGATGACGACAGCCTTCAGCGACCAGTGCAGCCGCGCGTAGACCAGCACGATCAAGAGCAGCGCACCGACCACCGCGTATGCGACCGCAAGCGTGAGGATCACCGACTGCAAGCTAATCATTGCGGAGCACCCTGACGCCGGATTTCGGGACGCCGGTGTTCGGATCGAGGTCTCCGCCGTTGCGCCAGCTGCTGCGGAAGGTCTCGAGCAGCGATTTCGGCCGCCGGTCCACGTTGATCACCTTGCCCTCGGCGTCGAGACGAAACCTGACCGCGGTCTTCTCGTCGCCGGTGTGATCGACGGTCAGCTTGTCGTCGAAGATCACCTGCGCCGTCGGATTGAGCTTCTGCACCTTCACATTGGCCTGCACCGGCTCGCCGGTCGTCGCCTGGAAATGCGAGACGTTGACGGTGTATTCGCCGGCAACGACGCCGCGCAGCGTGACGATCTCCTCGCGGATTGGGGAAGCGATCTTCTTGCCGTTGACCACGATGAAGTCGTTGGCGCCGCCGCGGTCGTCGCGATCGAGCGTCAGGAAGCCGGCCTCGCGATGCCGGTACCAGGCGATGTTGCCGGCCGGATCCTGCACGAACAGGTCGAGATCGTCAGGATGGTTGTCCGGCCAGTCCATCGTGATGATGAACTCCGCCTTGGATTCGATCTTGCCTTCCTTGGAATCCGGCGACACCGCAAGCAGCGCCAGGAAGAACAGGAAGGCGATGACCTGCAGCGCCTTGAACAACATCACGCCGAGCGGATCGAACGGCTCCTCGCGCGGATAGAGCCCGAACTCATCCATCATGACGGCGTACCAAGGCGACGTTCCAGGGCCGGCGTGACGTGCGTCTCGGTCAGCACGACGGCGTCGGAAAACACCCGCTGGGTCGCGGAATCGAGCATGTAATACTGGATCCGGACCAGGATCGATCCGATCAGCCCGGCCAGCGTCGTGTACATCGCGACCGCCATGCCGTCGCTCATCAGGCCCATCGACGACTTCATCGCGACCTTGTCGGCGGCATCCAGCGAAGCGATCGGCGCCAGCATGATGATGAAGCCGATGATGGTGCCGAGCAGGCCGAGCTTCATCAGCGTGTCGGAGACGAAGGCGCCAAAGCCGTTGGACCCGCGCAGCCGGTCCGCCAGCGTGCGCAGCAGCAGGGTCTGGTCGATGCGCCCCTTGGCCTGCGCCTCGGCCTTCTGCACCAGGCTCTTGATGTGATCGGTGACGAGCCCGCCGGGCAGACCGCGTGCGTCTGATGCGAGCGCCCCTGATGCAAGGATCTTGGCGCCATCGGGCGCGGCGAGGATGGTGCGGCAAGAGCGCGCCACCTCGCCTTCCCGCGCGATCGCCCGCGTCCGCCAGAAGCAATGGATGCAGGTGACGATGTAAAGGACGGCGATGACGCTGGAAATGTAGGTGCGGTCGGAACTGATCATGAGGCGGATCAGCCCGTAGCGCCACAGCAGGAAGGCGGCGAACACCGAAAGGCCGGTGAAGATCATCCAGAGCAGCAGGGCGCTGCGCTCCGCCGCGTCCGTGCCGGCCGATGCGGCCGCGACGTCGACCTTGGCATCCATGCTGCGTGAGCTCCCTGTGTTCCGTGAGGCTCCGCGCGGGCCTCACTTTCCGTTAGAGCAGAGCCGGCCTGCGCCGTCCAAAGACATCTGCCCAGATTTCGTCGGGCAAATTTCCCGACCTGCATAGCTTCGCATGCTTGCGATTGGCGGGGAACAGCGGTGCTGTTAGCATCGCATCTCTCGTTTGAGCATGACCAGCCGCTTCTCTCCGTTTCGGATCATGCTCTGGCCGTGGAGTGATCGCATGCGCCTCGTGCTTCAACTGGTCGCCCGCCTGCTCGTGATCGTCGCGCTATGCCTCGGCGCTGCCACCATCTGGGCCACGATCGACGCCTATCGCAGTGTCGATCGCGCCACGCAGGCGTCCGCCGAGCGGGTTTCGCAATCGCTCGAAGCGCTGTACTGGCGCGAATTGCTGCTGCGCAGCAACCGGATGCGCGAGCAATTGCTGCCGGCACCGGACTGGCGCACCATCGAAACCATGGGCCTGATCGCGCCGGGGATCTGCGTGCAGTTCGAACCGGCCGGCGCCTTCGAGAAGCCGCTCTGCGGCCAGAGCAAGGGAATCGGCAAGGCGCCGCCGCGCTGGTTCGCGGCCACCGTGCAGAAGGTGCTCGGCGATCACGCCACCGTGGAGCGGCCGATCAGCGCCCGCGCCGCGACCGCGGGAACCGTCCGCGCCATCGCCGATCCGGACGCAGCGATCGCGCTCGCCTGGCAGCACATTCTCGACAACATCCATGTCGCGCTGTTGATGGCGCTCGCCATCGCGCTGCTCGCTTCGCTTGCGATCGCGCACACGCTGGCGCCCGCCCACTCGATCGTGTCGGCGCTGCGGCGCATGGCCGACGGCGAGTACCGTACGCCGCTGCCGCGCGTCCGCTCGATGGAGCTCGCGATGATCGGGCGCGCCGTCAGCGATCTCGGCGACCGCCTCGCACTTGCCGAGGAGGAACGCACGGTGCTGACCAGGCGGCTGCTCGAAATCCGCAACGACGAACGCCGCACGCTGGCGCGCGAGCTGCACGATGAGTTCGGCCAGAATCTCACCGCGATCCTCGCCTTCGCCAACACGATCGAGGCAAGTGCCGGAGACAAGTACGCCGCCGGCACCGAAATTGCGCAGGATGCACGGATGATCTCGCAGGCGACGCGCCGCATCATGGCGTGCCTGCGCGATACGTTGAACCGGCTGCGCCATCCGCCGGCCGAAGAGCTCGGGCTGGAGGCAAGCCTCGTCGATCTCGTCGACAGCTGGCGGTCGCGCACGGCACAGCCGATGATCCAGCTCGATCTGCAGGGCGACCTTGCCGACATCAGCGGCACGGTCGCCGCCACCGCCTATCGCGTCGCGCAGGAGTGCCTGACCAATGCGCTGCGCCACAGCTCGGCGCGCGAGATCGTGCTGCGGATCGAGCGGCGCACCGGAAGCGAGAACGCCCTGCTGGTGCGGGTCGAGGACGATGGCGGCGGCGATGCGGCCAAGGTGGCGCAATCCGCGGGCTTCGGCCTCACCGGCGTCAGCGAGCGCGTCACAGCCCTCGGCGGCTCGCTGTCGATCGCGCGCGCCAGCCGCGGCCTGTCGGTCGCCGCCACGATCCCGCTCGCCGCCTGAGATGACAACCGTGACGGCGACAACGGCGAAGATTCGGGGCATCTCGATCCTGCTGGTGGACGATCATCCGGTGGTCCGCCAGGGCTACCGGCGCGTGCTTGAGCATCAGGACGATTTCCACGTGGTGGCCGAAGCCGACAACGCCGCCAGTGCCTATCGCGCGTTCAAGTCGCACCAGCCCGATGTGGTGGTGATGGACATTTCGATGCCGGGTGCCAGCGGGCTGGAGGCGATCCGCAACATCCGCGCGCGCGACCCTGACGCGCGCATCCTCGTCTTCAGCATGCACAGCGAGGCGGCCCAGGTGAAAGCGGCATTCGGCGCCGGCGCCAGTGGCTTCGTCACCAAGGGCAGCGAACCGGCCGAACTGATCGCGGCGATCCGCTCGGTGGCGCGCGGCGAGCACGCGATGAGCGACGACGTCGCGCGCGTGCTGGCGCTGGAGAGCCTGGTGCCGACCCGATCAGCGCTCGACCAGCTCGGCGAGCGGGAGATCGAAATCCTCCGGCAGCTGGCGGCCGGCAGCACCAAGGAGCAGATCGCCGCCAACCTCAACCTCAGCACCAAGACCGTGCAGAACTATCACTACCTTATCAAGGCCAAGACCGGCATGCGGACCGACGCTCAGCTGGTCCGCCTCGCCGTCGAATGCGGGCTGGCGAATTTGTAGCCCCGTTCCCGTAGCCCGGGTGAGCGCAGCGACACCCGGGGCGGGTTGTGCATATTCCCGGATATCGCTTGCGCTCATCCGGGGCTACGGGGCTGGTACCATTCCCGCGTGACAAGTCGGCGGGTTACGCTACGCTGACCCGCCCACCAAAGCTCACAAGAACGGACGCTCCCCATGCCCATCGTCAATCGCGTTGCCGCCCTCTCGGATGAAATGGCCGCCTGGCGCCATGACTTCCATGAGAATCCTGAACTGCTCTACGAAGTCCACCGCACCGCCGGCATCGTCGCCGACAGACTGCGCGAGTTCGGCTGCGACGAGGTGGTGACGGGGATCGGGCGCACCGGCGTGGTCGGCGTGATCCGCGGCCGCAAAGCCACTTCGGGAAAGACCATCGGCCTGCGCGCCGACATGGACGCGCTGCCGATCGCGGAGGCCTCGGGCGTCGCCTACGCCTCGAAGATTCCCGGCAAGATGCACGCGTGCGGCCATGACGGCCACACCGCAATGCTGCTCGGCGCCGCCAAATATCTCACCGAGACGCGCAATTTCGACGGCACCGCGGTCGTGATCTTCCAGCCCGCCGAGGAAGGCGGCGCCGGCGGCAAGGCGATGGTCGACGACGGGCTGATGACCCGCTGGGGCATCCAGGAGGTCTACGGCCTGCACAACATGCCCGGCCTGCCCGAGGGTTACTTCGCGACGACGCCGGGCCCGATGCTGGCCTCGTCGGACACGTTGAAGATTGTCGTCCACGGCAAGGGCGGCCACGCCGGCGCCGCCCCGCACGAGGCGGTCGACAGCGTGCTGATCGGCGCCCAGATCATCAATGCGCTGCAGTCGATCGTATCGCGCAATGTCGACCCGCTGAAATCGGCGGTCATCTCGATCACGATGTTCGAGGCCGGTACCGCGTTCAACGTGATCCCGGAGACCGTGACGCTGGGCGGCACCGTGCGCACGCTCGATCCCGGTGTGCGCGACCTGGTCGAGCGCCGGATCGGCGAGATCGCCTCCAGCATCGCCAAGGCCTATGGCGGCTCGGCCGAGACGGATTATGGACGGATGTATCCGGTGACGTTGAACCACGCGCGCGAGGCCGGCGTCGCCGCCGAGGTCGCCCGCGATGTGGTCGGCGCCGACCGCGTCAACGACAATCTGGTGCCGGTGATGGGCGCCGAGGATTTCGCTTTCATGCTGGAAGCGCGCCCCGGCGCGTTCGTCTTCCTCGGCATGGGCGACGGTCCGATGTGCCACCACCCCGCCTACAAGTTCAACGACAACATCCTCGGCCACGGCGCCTCCTACTGGGTGCGGCTGGTCGAGAAGCAGATGCCGGCGGGCTAGGGTCCGTACTCAATAAGGATTCACGGTTGGGCTAAATCGTGATTCAAGGTCTCTAATTTGAGGAGGCCTTGATGCGCAAGCAACTCTACTGGTTGAGCGAGGCGGAGTGGAAGCGTCTTGAGCCGTTGCTGCCGCGTGGACGGCGCGGTGCACGTCGGGTGGACGACCGGCGCGTGATCAGCGGGATCGTACACATGCTGCGGTCGGGAGCGCGTTGGCGGGATTGTCCGCCGGAATACGGTCCCTACACAACGATTTACAACCGGTTCAACCGCTGGAGCCGACAGGGTCTCT
>NZ_JAGKJL010000047.1:0-70783 GCF_020329495.1 Bradyrhizobium australafricanum
AATCAACTCCTCGACGCGCTCTCAGACTGCGGTCCATGGACTGTCGAGATCGTCGAGCGGCCTCAAGGCGTCAAAGGCTTCCAGCTTCTGCCGAGGCGGTGGGTGGTTGAACGCACATTCGCTTGGTTCGGCAGATGCCGCCGCCTCGCCAAGGACTTCGAGGCGACGGTGGCAACCGAAGCTGCCTGGCTGCTGATTGCACACATCAGGCTCCTGACCCGCAGACTCGCGGCTGCAGCTAAGGTTGGGTGATTTATGAGTCAGACTCTGAGGAGCGCGTAGCGCGTCTCGAAGGATGCACGGCCCCACTCGGGCCGTCGTGCTTCGAGACGGCCGCTTCGCGGCCTCCTCAGCATGACGGTGTTAGACACAGCGCGCTGATCAAGAAGCAACATCGCGTACGCCTCTATTCCCTCACGCATACTCCGGCAGCTTCGCAGCCGCCTCGGGCGCCTTGCCGCGGATCATGTCGGAGGCCTTGTCGGCGATCATCAGGGTCGAGGCGTTGAGATTGGCCGAGATCATCCGCGGCATGATCGAGGCGTCGATCACGCGCAGGCCCTCCATGCCATGGACCCGAAGCTGGTCGTCGACCACCGCCCACGGCGCGTCCGCCGGTCCCATCCGGCAGGTGCAGCCGGGATGGAAGGTGGTGGTGCCGCGCTCGGTCGCGGCCGCGAGCAGTTCGTCGTCGCTCGTGACCTTCGGGCCCGGAAAGTCCTCATAGGCGTAATACGGACTGAGCGGCTCGGAGGCGAGCAGCCGGCGCGCCAGCTTCATGCCGGCGACGACGACGCGGCGGTCGATCTCCTCGGCAAGGTAGTTGGTCTGGATGATCGGCGACGCGAACGGATCGGCGGAGCGGATCCGGACATAGCCGCGGCTCTCCGGCCGCTGCTGCCAGGACGCCACCGTCATGCCGGGCTCGTCCTCGAGCTGGCCCTGCACGCCTTCCTTGTAGCTCGCCGGCGTGAAGGTGAGCTGCAGATCGGAGCTCTCGGTGGTCTCGCCGGAATGCCAGAAGCAGTAGACCATGGTCGGCGACAGCGACAGTAGGCCGCGCCGCGTCGTCGCCCATTTGATCGCCTCGCCCCACAGGCTGAAGCCGCGGCGAAGCTCGTTGATGGTCCTGATGTTCTTGACCCGCGCCACCGAGCGCGGCGCGTAATGATCCTGCAAACCTTCGCCGACACCCGGCAGCGCGTGGCGCACCTCGATGCCGTGCGCCTGCAACAGCTCGGGCGCGCCGACGCCGGAGAGCTGCAACAGCTGCGGCGAGTTGTAGGCGCCGCCGGAGAGGATGACCTCCTTGGTGGCGCGGATCTCCAGGGGATCGCCGTGCTTGCCGCCGCGGTTGTAGCGCACACCGACCGCGCGCTTGCCCTCGAAGATGATGCCGGTGACATGCGCATGCGTGCGCACGTCGACATTGGGCCGCCGCCGCGCCGGATGCAGGAACGCGGTCGCGGCGCTGACCCGGCGTCCATTCAGGATGGTGCGCTGGCAGTACGACACGCCTTCCTGGATCTGGCCGTTGTAATCGGGATTGCGCGGAATGCCGAGGCTGACCGCGCCTGCCATGAAGGCCTCGCAGAGCGGATCCTGCCAGTCCATGGTGGTGACGGTCAGGTTGCCGTCGCGGCCGCGATAGGTGTCGTCGCCCTCGCCGATCCGCCTCTCCATGCGCCGGAAATAGGGCAGCACGTCGGGATAGCCCCAGCCGCGATTGCCGAGTTGCGCCCAAGTGTCGAAATCCTGTCGCTGGCCGCGATTATAGATGTGGCCGTTGATCGAGGACGAGCCGCCGAGCGTCTTGCCGCGCGGCGCATAGATGCTGCGCCCGCCGGTGTAGGGACCCACCTCCTGCTGATAGGCCCAGTTCACGCTCTTCATATGGAAGGTCTTGATGAAGCCGGCCGGCAGATGGATGTAGGGATGCCAGTCGCTCGGCCCCGCCTCGAGCACGCACACCCTGGTGCCCGCGTCTTCACTCAACCGGTTGGTCAGCACGCTCCCGGCGGAGCCTGCGCCGATGATCACATAATCGAACGTTTCCATCGTCTCGTTTCTGGCGCCGACTATCGTGTCAGCGCGGCTTTTCGTTGAGTTGATAGGTCAGATGCGCCTTCACCGTCGGCCATTCGCTGGCGATGATGCTGTAAACCACGGTGTCGCGCAACGTGCCGTTGGGCGCGATCTGATGGCTGCGCAGGATGCCGTCCTGCTTCGCACCCAGACGCTCGATGCCGCGCCGGCTCTGGTGATTGAAGAAATGCGTGCGGAACTCGACCGCGATGCAATCAAGCTTCTCGAAGGCATGGGTCAGCAGTAGCAGTTTGCACTGCGTATTGACCGCGCTGCGCTGCACACGCTTGGCGTACCAGGTCGAGCCGATCTCGACGCGACGGTTCGGCGTGTCGACGTTCATGTAGGTCGTCATGCCCGAGATCCGCCCCTCGGCGTCGAACACCGTGAACGGCAGCATCGATCCGGCCTTTTGTAGGCCGAGCCGGCGGTCGATCTCCTTGACCATGTTCTCCGGCTGCGGGATCGCGGTGTACCAGAGCTTTGACAGCTCGCCGTCCTTCACCGCTTCGACCAGCCCGTCGCGATGATCGTGTGACAACGGCTCCAGCCGCGCATGCGCGCCGCGAAGGGTGACCGGTTCAAGCCAGGGCATTCGAGATCTCTCCATCTTTGTCATTCCGGGGCGATGCGCAGCATCGAACCCGGAATCTCGAGATTCCCCGATGCGCAATTGCGCATCTGAGGTCTGGCGCTTCGCACCATCCCGGAATGACGATTGCGCTTCGCGAACCGCAATCGTCATCTATTCAGAAAGTTCAGCGGCAATCCCGGCCGCGGCCAGTCCATCGCGATCAGCTCGCCCTTGCCCGACAGCGTGATGTAGGCGGTCTTCAGCTCGGGGCCGCCGAAGGCGATGTTGGTGGTGACGCGGTCGCCGGTCGGCACCTGCTCGACCACGGTGCCGTCGGGCGCGATCACCGAGATGCAGCCCGAGACCAGCGTCGCGACGCAGACATTGCCGTTCGCTTCCACGGCGAGCGAGTCGAACATCTGGTAGCCGCCGAGGCCGGCGATCGGCTTGCCGCGCTCGCCGCGATAGATCACGTCGCGCGGCTTGACGGTGCCGGGCTCTGAAACTTCATACGCCCACAGCCGCGCGGTCGGCGTCTCCGCGATGTAGACGGTCTTCTCGTCCGGCGACAGGCCGATGCCGTTGGCCGGCAGGATGCCGTGCACCGCCTCGACGATCTCGTTCATGCCGGGCTTCAGATAGTAGAACGCGCCGACATCCATGTCGCGGGCACGGCGCTTGCCGAGGTCCGAGAACCACAGGCCGCCTTGCCTGTCGAACACCAGATCGTTCGGCCCGCGCAGTTCGTGCTCGCCGCATTTCGTCACCACGGTCTCGACCTTGCCGGATTGCAGATCGACGCGCTGGATCGAGCCGCCGAGATAATCCTCCGGCTGCGGCCCCGGCATGATCATGTTGCGGGTCGGAATCCAGGAGAAGCCACCATTGTTGCAGATGTACATCTTGCCGTCCGGGCCGAGCGCCGCGCCGTTCGGGCCGCCCGGCACCTTGGCGACGATCTCCTTGCGCCCGTCGGGATAGACCCGCGTCAGCCGCTGGCCGCGGATTTCGACCAGCACGACCGAACCGTCGGGCATGACGACCGGACCTTCGGGAAACTCCAGATCGGTGGCGAGAACTCGGATATTGGCCATGGCATCCTCCCGGCTCTTTGGCTGCAGGCGGATTCCGAACGGCCCCGCACGCGCAACGTTGTTGTTTCATCCTGTTATGGCAAACGGGGTTTGGCTTGCCAAGCAATGGCCCCGCAAGGCTGCCCGGCGTTGGGGTGGGATGGGCGCGCCGCAAATGCCCCTGTCGTCCCTGCCTAGTGCGCAATTGCGCACTAGGCAGGGACGACATCGAGTAGGTGGCACGGTCAGTGAGTCAAACTTCCGCGTTCTCGCGACACTGTCCGAGCTTCGCGCTTCGGATAAAGCGAAATATTTTCGCGCGCGAGGATTGACAGGTTTTGCTGAGTTGCCCGTCGGGTTGTTTTGTCGCACCCCTCTCCGTCGTCATTCCCCAGTGCGCAATTGCGCGCCTGAGGGCGCGCCTCCTGGCGCGAGCCTCGGAATGACGGAGAGAGAATGGGCGCGCGCTAGCTCAGCGTGCCCGCATGCACCCACCAGCCGGGGTGATCGGCGCGGAGTTGTTCGCCGGCCGCCTCGGCGTCGGCGTCGGTTCCGAACATGGCAAAGCAGGTCGCGCCCGAGCCCGACATGCGCACCAGACGAACGCCCCGGGTCTCACGCAGCGCGGACAGCACGTCACTGATGACGGGCTGGATGCGCGCCGCGGGGGCTTCGAGATCGTTGGTGCCGCGCTCCAGCGCCGCGATCCAATCGTCGATCGCGCGGCCGGCTTCCGGCCATGACGGCGCCTGCATCACGACGTCGGTGGCGCCGATCAGGAGCTCGCCATTGCGCAGGCCGAGCGCATTGAAGACGTCCCTGGTCGCAACCGGCACGCGCGGATTGACCAGCACGCACGGCATTTTCGGCAGGTCGAGCGGCAGCAGGCCTTCGCCGACGCCGGTCATGTCGCAGGCCCGCGAGGCGACGCACACCGGCACGTCGGCGCCGGTCTGCAGCGCGACCTCCATGATCCGGCTATCGTCGAGCGAGAGCTCATTGAGCCGCGCCAACAGCCGCAGCGCCGCCGCGGCGTCCGCCGAGCCGCCGCCGATGCCGGCCGCAACCGGCAGCACCTTCTCCAACGTGAAGTGGCCGACCTCGAGGTCCGCGACGCGCTCGCCGAGCAGCCGCGCGGCCTTCAGCACCAGATTGTCAGAGGTGTCGCCGCAGGCATCGGCCAGCGGCCCCGCCATCGAAAGCGACAGCTCGGGTCCCGGCTCGAGCATCAGGCGATCGGCGCAATCGGCAAACGCGACGACGCTCTCCAAGTCGTGAAACCCGTCGACGCGCCGCCCGACAACCTTCAGCGTCAGGTTGACCTTGGCACGCCCTTCTTCAATCAGCGCCGGCACGGCGATAAACCCCTAAAAAACAAACATCGTGATGCGATTAGCGTAAATCGCCGTACGATCCTATCCCTTTGTTTGGATGGAAATTCCGCCATGACTCGTCATGCCCGGGCATAGCCGTCTGAAGGACGGCGTCGCTTCCGCTCGCCCATGACCCGGGCATCTATCAACCAAGAACGAATTTCTCGAAGGGATGGATGGCCGGGTCAAGCCCGGCCATGACGGGCAAACGTCAATGCCCGGGACATCTTGCGCGAAGACGCGCTTCGCGCTTTTGCCCGGGCATCACGGTATTTTATGAAGATGCAGCGCGACGACCGCCGCTCAGCCGCCCTTGCCGTCGTCGTCCTTCTTCTTCTCGGCGGCGGCGGCGTTGGAGGTGTCATCCGGCAGGCCGTTGTCGATCTTGGCCTGGATCTTCGGCAGCTCTTCCGGCTCGGGCTTAAGGTCGCGGGCATGCGCCCACTGGAACTTGGCTTCCAGGGTGCGGCCGACGCGCCAGTAAGCGTCGCCGAGATGGTCGTTGATGGTCGGATCTTCCGGCTTCAGATCGATCGCGCGCTCGAGGTTCTTGACCGCCTCCTCGTAATTGCCGATCCGGTAATAGGCCCAGCCGAGCGAGTCCACGATGTAGCCGTCGTCGGGGCGCTGATCGACGGCACGCTTGATCATCTTCATGCCTTCGTCGAGGTTGATGCCCTGGTCGATCCAGGAATAACCGAGATAGTTCAGCACATGCGGCTGCTCGGGCTGCAGCTCGAGCGCCTTGCGCATGTCGGCCTCGGCCTTGTTCCACTGCTTGGAGCGCTCCTCGCAGATGCCGCGATAGTAATAGGTGACCCAGGCGTTCTTGTCGCCGCCGGCCGGCAGTGCGTCGATCGCCTGCGAATAGGTGGTGGCGCAGTCGGCGAACTTCTTGCGGCCGCGCTCGATATTGCCGAGCGCCAGGATCGCCTCGATGTCCTTCGGCTGATCCGATGTGACTTCCTTGAGGATCTTGATCGCCTCGTCGCTGCGGTCGGCGGCGTCGAGATTGGTCGCGAGCTGGATCTGCGCGTTGCGCTTCAGCGGCGAGGACGCCGGCATCCGCTCATAGACCTTGATCGCCATCTGCGGCTTCTTCACCGATTCATAGAGATCGGCGAGCGACAGCAGCGCCAGCGGATGGTTGGGCTGCAGATAGAGCGCGAGTTGCAGATAGACCAGCGCGAGGTCCTCGCCGCCGCGGCGGGTCAGCGTCGCGCCGATGCCGTACAGCGCCTCGGCCGCGCCGGCCTGCGGTGACTCGACCAGCGGCGGCAGCTTCTTGCCGGCCTTGGTCTCCTTGATGCCTTCCAGCACCAGCGGGTGACGCGGCAGCTTCTTGTCGAAGGCCTCGTACATCGCGGTCGCGGCGGCCGCGTCCTTGTTGCGCGAGGTCCAACGCGCATATTCGTCGACCGTGCGCAGCATCGAATCGTCGAGCTTGTAGACGCGCTCGAAGCGGGCGCCGGCATCCTTCTCCTTGCCGGACAGCTCGTAGATCATGCCGGCATGGAGGTCCTTGAAGATCGGGTACCACTCGGGGCCGGTCAGCTTGTCGATCGAGGCGACCGCGGCCTTGCTGTCGCCGGCGCCATAGGCGGCCCAGGCCGACAGCAGCGTCGCGACGAGATCGGTGATCGGGCCGCGCACCGACTGGTTGATGTTGGACTGCGCGGCGGCATATTTCTTCAGCTTGAGATCGCGCACGCCGACGACCAGGCGCGCGACGCGGTTGGCCTTGTCCTGGGTCAGGATGCGGTCGGCAAGCTTGACCGCCTCCTCGATGTCGCCGTCGGCGAGCGAGGAGATGAAGGCGCGGTCGAGCAGCTCGGAATTCTTCGGGTCGGTGCGCAGCGCCGAGCGGTAGAACGTCGCGGCCGAGGTCGCATCGCGCTCGACGCTGGCGTGGCGGGCGGCGAGATAGCTACCGGCGGTGGTCAGCGACTTCAGGTCGTTCTTGGACGGGAATTGCGCGGTATTGTCGGTCGGATGGTCCGGCGTTTGCGCTGCAAGCTGCGCAGGCACGGCAAGCGCCGCGGCAGCGAGAACGGCAGTCGTCAGGCGGTGGAATCGGGTGGACAGCATCACGGTCGCCTTGCTCCAGGGATTTACGCCAAGATGGATTTTATGGCCAAGATCTTGCGATCAGTCTCAAAATGCGAACCCAAGCGGCGGCATCACGGCGGGGGACAATGCCGCTTTTGGCGCTCATCCGCAAGGATCGCCCAAAGGCAACCCATGACGAATCAATTGGCAGATTAGGCCTTTAGGCCCGCCGATCCAGCCAACCCCCGCAAGACGCTTCCACTATGGCGGTATCGTGACCGGGCCGGGCATATTCGCGCGCGGACGCAAAAAGGCGCGAGATAAGGGCGCCACGGCACCCCTTTTCGCGCCTTCTGTTGTAACCGGGGGTGCAATCCGGCCGCTCCACGCGCGGAGAGGCCAAGCGGAGGTTGCGGCAACTCGCGCAGCCGCCTCACGCAAATGTGGTCGGCCGCCTTGAGCTCACCCTGGCCTTACATCGCCTCGTAGTTCGGACCGCCGCCGCCCTCCGGCGGAACCCAGGTGATGTTGCCGTTGGGGTCCTTCACGTCGCAGGTTTTGCAGTGGACGCAGTTCTGGGCGTTGATCTGAAAGCGCGGACCCGTCGATTCCTCGACCCATTCATAAACGCCGGCCGGGCAATAGCGGTTGGAAGGACCGGCGAACACGTCGTGTTCCGAGGTCTTCTGCAGATTGAGATCGGCGACCTTGAGATGGACCGGCTGGTCCTCCTCATGGTTGGTGTTGGACAGGAACACCGACGACAGCTTGTCGAACGAGATCTTGCCGTCCGGCTTCGGATAGGCGATCGGCTGGTGCTGCTTGGACGGATCGAGCGTCTTGCGGTCCGGCTTGGCGTGCGACTGGGTGCCGAACAACGAGAAGCCGAGCGTGTTGCACCACATGTCGAAGCCGGAGAGCGCCATGCCGAGCAGGTTGCCGAACTTCGACAGCAACGGCTTGGCATTGCGGACCTTGAACAGGTCCTTGCCGATCGCCGACGAGCGCCAGGCGTTCTCGTACTCGACGAGCTCGTCATTGGCGCGGCCGGCGCCGAGCGCGGCCGCGACATGCTCGGCGGCGAGCATGCCGGAGCCCATCGCATTGTGGACGCCCTTGATGCGCGGCACGTTGACGAAGCCCGCCGCGCAGCCGATCAGCGCGCCGCCCGGGAACGAGAGCCGCGGCACCGACTGGTAGCCGCCCTCGGTGATTGCGCGCGCTCCATAGGCGAGCCGCTTGCCGCCCTCGAACAGCTCGCGGACATCGGGATGGGTCTTGAAGCGCTGGAATTCGTCGAACGGCGACAGATAGGGGTCGTTGTAGTTCAAATGCACCACGAAGCCGACCGCGACGCGGTTGTCGTCGTAATGATAGAGGAACGAGCCGCCGCCGGTCTTGTCGTTCAGCGGCCATCCGAGCGTGTGCTGAACCCGACCCTTCTTGTGCTTCGCCGGGTCGATCTGCCAGACCTCCTTGAGGCCGATGCCGAACTTCGGCGGCTCGGAGCTGGCATCGAGATTGAACTTCGCGATCAGCTGCTTGGACAGCGAGCCGCGTGCACCTTCGGCGAACAGCGTGTACTTGCCGAGCAGCTCCATGCCGCGAGTGTAGGAATCCTTGTGGCTGCCGTCCCTGGCGATGCCCATGTCGCCGGTGGCGATGCCGCGCACCGCGCCCTTGTCGTCATAAAGCACTTCGGCCGCGGCAAAGCCCGGATAGATCTCGACGCCGAGCGCTTCCGCCTTCGGTGCCAGCCAGCGGCAGACATTGCCGAGCGAGCCGATGTAGCAGTGATGATTGTTCATCAGCGGCGGCATGATGAAGTTCGGCAGACGGAACCAGCCTTGCGACGTCGTCCAGTAGAAGCGGTCGTCCTTGACCTGCGTCTTCAGCGGGCAATCGGCGTCGTCGCGCCAGTCGGGCACGAGCTTGTCGAGCCCGGCCGGATCGATCACCGCACCCGAGAGGATGTGCGCGCCGACCTCGGAGCCCTTCTCCACCACGACGATCGAGAGCTCCGGATTGAGCTGCTTCAGCCGGATCGCGGCCGACAGGCCCGACGGGCCGGCGCCGACGATGACGACGTCGAATTCCATAGACTCGCGCGGAGGAAGGTCTTCAGCACTCATGATCTTTGATCTCAGCCCATTGAGAACGCTTCTAAGCTTTTCACGGGTCGTTGTTTCCGATTTTTGGCGGAAGGACAACCATGGAATTGCGCTTCCATGGGTTTGCACGGCCCGGGTACCGCAAGAGAATAATCTTTTCCGAAAACCGCCCTCCACTTTTCTGGTCGATGCTCTAGATTGCGCCGATGATGGTCCTGCCGCCCGAGCCCACCCCTACACTGCAGCAATTGCTGGCCTTTTACCTCGAGGCCGGGGTCGACTGTGCGCTTGGCGATGCGCCGATCAACCGGCTCGAGGAGCCGGAGCCAGTTCCCGCCCCTGCCGCACCGCGTCCATCAGTTGCGCTCAATCCGCTGCGTCCGCCGCCGATGCCGTCAGTTCCGCGCGGCGAAATCACCGTGGCGCCGGATGCCGCGATCGCTTCCGCGCGCGAGGCTGCGCGGACCGCGCCGACGCTTGAAGCCCTGCGCATGCTGATGGAGAATTTCGACGGCTGCGCGCTGAAGCACACCGCGACCAGGCTGGTGTTCGCCGACGGCAATCCGCAGGCGCGCGTGATGTTCGTCGGCGAGGCACCGGGCCGCGACGAGGACATCGAGGGCCTGCCGTTCGTCGGCCGGTCCGGCAAGCTGCTCGACCGCATGATCGCCGCGATTGGGCTCGACCGCAGCAAAGCCTATATCGCCAACGTGATCCCGTGGCGGCCGCCCGGCAACCGTACGCCGACGCCGCAGGAGACGCAGGTGTGCCTGCCCTTCATCCAGCGCCATATCGAACTCGTGAATCCCGACGTGCTGGTGACGCTCGGCAATCCCTCGACGCAGGCGCTGCTCGGAACGCGCGAGGGCATCATGCGCACGCGCGGCAAATGGATCGACTACGACACCGGCACCCGCACGATCCGCGCCGTCGCCACCTTCCATCCGGCCTATCTGCTGCGCTCGCCGTCTTACAAGCGGCTGTCGTGGCAGGATCTGCGCGCGATCGCGAAGGTGCTGCAGGCGGCGTAGCTTCGTAGCCCGGATGGAGCCAACGGGTCGCGCGGACGCGCGCCCGATGACAGGCTCCGCGCAATCCGGGTGGATCAGGTAGCGTGAAAGAGCGGCCCCGGATTTCGCTCCACTTCATCCGGGCTACGGCTCCACGTCAAATCACGTCCCCTTCGGCCGCACGATCGCCCAGCCGATCCGCAGCACCGGCTGCCGTCCGTTGACCAGCCGGTCGAACGAACGCGGCACTTCCGGCACGAGGCCGGGGAAGCGCTGCGCGATGTCGGGCGGCGGCGTGCCGGCGGTGTCCTGTGCGCGCCACACCACGACGCCGCCGGTCTCGTTGAATTTTGCGACCGACAGCCACGGCGTCCGCTGCGGCGTGGCGTCGAGCAAAAGATGCGGGCGGCGGCGGTTCATCGCGATCAGGCTGGCAAGTTCGGGATCGCCGGCCACCGCGCGCAGGCGCTGGTTGGTGCGGCGCTCATAGCTGTCATTGAAGAAGCGGCCCATCGCGGCTGCCGGCAACGAGGTAGACGCCTCCGTGGTGCTGGTCCAGGGCAGGAACAGCGCCGCCGCCAGCGCGAGCGCCGCAGGCGCCGCGACCGCCAGGGCCCAGACCGAACGCAGCAGCCGCTGCCGCCTGAGCGGGATCAGTTCGCCGGTCGCGACCACGACGGCGAGCCCGGACATCAACAGCGCCACGCCGGCGCCGCCGAAGGCGCGATCGAGATTGAACAGCCCGGAGACGAAGCTGCTGGCGATCGCCGGCGCGAACGCGAAGAAATACACGAATTGCCGCGCCAGCGGACTGACCGGCGGACGGTAGATGATCGGGGCATCCTCCGTATCGCGGGCGAACCAGCGCGAATTGAGGATCGCCAGCAGCGCGATCGCGGCGGTCGCCACGATCAGCCCGCCGAGCACCACGCCCCAGCGCAGCGCGTGCGCCTTGAGATCGGCGAGTGCCGGCAGGACCGGCAGCGCCAGCACGTCGGCGCGGAGCAGCCAGATCAGGTAGGGCAGCGCCAGCACGATGATGACGAGCAGCGCGTAGATCGGATCGACCGATTTGAGCATGCGCCGCCCGCGCTCGGTTGCGAGCGCAAAGCCGATCACGAGCAGGATCATGCCGATCGCCGCCGGCGTCGTCAGCAGCAGGAGGCCGCAATCGATCGACCAGGCGAACCAGGCGCTGCGCCGGTTCTGCCCGATCAGTTGCCAGGAATGCAGCAGCAGCAGCGCCCAGAGCGGGCGCGCCAGGATCAGCGGGCCGAACTCGACGCTTGGCGAGGAGAACACCACGACCGTCATCGACAGCAGCACTGCCAGCACGCCCTGCGGGCCGCCGACGATGGAGCGCGCCAAGGCGTAAAAGGCGATGAAGGTGACGATTTCGCAGACCTGCGCCAGGAGATAGACGCCGAACACGTGATTGCCGACGGCGCGGAAGGCGATGTCGGCGAGCCAGAACGCGAGCGGCGGCCCCATGTCGGTGCCGACCTGATATTCGCGACCGAAGGCGAGGATGGTGGCGAGGTTGCCGGGCGGACTGCCGTAGAAGACGGCCGGCAGGAACAGCCAGATCGCGGCCTGCGCAAGCACCACGATCCAGACCACGAGGCGCGGCCGGGCGCGGATCAGTTCGACAACCAGGGAGGTAAACCGCATGAAACGCCTGAAATGCCCCAGCCACCCGTATCAAGCGGCGCCATCTGATCCCGAGCGTTTTTGATAAACGGCGGCGGCGATGGAGGCAACCGGGCTGGATGTGTCCACGGTGCAAAGTCAAACATCGCTGTCATGCCCCGCGAAGGCGGGGCATCCAGTACGCCGCGGCGGCCAGGCTTGAGCACAACGGTCTCTGGAATACTGGATCGCCCGGTCCCGTCTTCGCCAAGGCTTCGACGAGGCCACGGCCCCCTGGCGCGCCAAAGCTTTAGCGGAGGCGGCGAGCCGGGCGATGACAGCCGAGAGTGCGGCGCCGCCGCGCTTTACGCCGCTTCGGATGCCGCGGCTTCGCTTTCGGCGTCCAACGTGAACAGGTCCGGCTCCGCCGGGACCGGGAAATGCTTCAACCGCGCCGCGACGACGGGGGCGAAGAAGCTGCGGTGATGGCTGCTGGGGCCGAGCCGGTCGAGCGCCTCGAGGTGCTCGGGGACGGCATAGCCCTTGTGCTGCTCGAAGCCGTAGCCGGGACAATCCAGCGCCAGCGCGCACATCAGGCGGTCGCGCGTCACCTTGGCGATGATCGAGGCCGCCGCGATCGAGGCCACGATGCCGTCGCCGCCGATCACGGCATCGCAGTCGCAGGACGTGGCAAGCTTGTCGCGGCCGTCGACGAAGACGTGCTTCGGCATTTCCGGCAGCGCATGCACCGCGCGCGCCAGCGCCCACAGCGAGGCGCGCAGGATGTTGTCGCGGTCGATCCGCGCCCGTGACGCCACCGCGACCGAGAACGCTGCTGTCGCGCAGATTTCCTCGAACAGTTCCTCGCGGCGCTCGACGGTCAGCCGCTTCGAATCATCGAGGCCCTTGGGTATCCGATTTGGGTCCAGCACCACGGCGGCGGCGACCACCGGACCCGCCAGCGGCCCGCGCCCGGCCTCGTCGCAGCCGGCAACCGGCCAGACACCGCGCTTGATCAGCGCGCGCTCGCGCCGAAAGCTCGGCCGCGTCACCACGATGACGCGCTTGTCCGGCTTGGCCGGCTCGGCCGGTTTCTTCTTCGACGCAGTCTTTGACGTGCTGTTGGACTTGTCCCGAATCATGCGGGGATCGTGATCAAGCCCGGCCCGCGGCGCAACCTGGAACCTGGCGCCCTTCCCCGTTATTCAATTCGCCGCCCTAATCGGGAATTGACACCCGGCGGTCGTCGCGAACCTCAAAGCCCGGCGCGCGCACCACTTCCCAAGCGTGGCCGTCGGGATCGCCGAAATAGCCGCAATATCCCCCATAGCTGGTGGGCTGCGCGGGCTTCAGCAGCCTGGCGCCTTTCGACAACGCGAACGCCATCACACGATCGACCTCGGCGTCGTCGTTGCAGTTCCAGGCGATCGCGACGCCGCGGAACGCTGACGGCCGTGGTTGATCCGGCAGCCCGGCATCGGCGGCGAGCAGATGCCACGGGAACAGGCCGAGCACGGTGCCGCCGGTCTCGAAGAAGGCGACCTCCTCGCCGGTCGCGCGCATCTTCCTGGTGAAGCCGAGCGATTCATAAAAGCCGATGCTGGCGCGCATGTCGCTGACGCCCAGCGTGAGGACGGTGAAGCGTGCGGTCGGGGTGTTACTCATTGTTGCACTCACTGTTTGACGTCTTCGTAGCCCGGATGGAGCGAAGCGCAATCCGGGAAGTCTTCGGCCACGGGTCGAACAGACCCGGATTTCGCTGCGCTCCATCCGGGCTACGGGTCCGCCTAGAATAGACTGAGTTGCTGCCCGTTACGCTTCGGCTTGGCGAAGTGATCGGTGGTCAGCTTGGTCCGCCGCTTGTTGAAGCCGAGCTTTTCGCAGGCGATCTCGAAGCGGCGGCCGATCATCCAGGCCATCGGGCCGGTGCCCTTCATCCTGGTACCCCATTGCGAGTCGTAGTCGCGGCCGCCGCGCATGTCGCGGATCAGCGTGAAGACGTGACGGTAGCGGTCGGGATAGTTCGCCATCAGCCATTCGCGGAACAGATCGCGCACCTCGAGCGGCAGGCGCAGCAGTACGTAGCTCGCCTCCCTGGCGCCGGCATGTGCGGCGGCATCGAGGATTCGCTCGATCTCGGAGTCGTTCAGCGCCGGGATCACGGGTGCGACCATCACCGTGGTCGGGATGCCGGCGTCGGCGAGCCGCTTGATCGCCTCGAGCCGCTTCGGCGGGGTCGAGGCGCGCGGCTCCATGGTGCGGGCGAGTTTCGGGTCGAGCGTCGTCACCGAGAGCGCGACCTTGGCGAGATTGCGCTTGGCCATCCGTGCCAGGATGTCGATGTCGCGGGTGACCAGCGCCGACTTGGTGACGATGCCGACCGGATGGCCGGCGCGCTCCAGCACCTCGAGAATGCCGCGCATGATCTTCCGGTCGCGTTCGATCGGCTGATAGGGATCGGTGTTGGTGCCGATCGCGATCATCCGGGCCTCGTAGTCCGGCGCCGCCAGTTCCTTCTCGAGCAGCGCGGGTGCGTCCGGCTTGGCGAACAGCTTCGATTCGAAGTCCAGCCCCGGCGACAGGCCGAGATAGGCGTGGGTCGGCCGCGCGAAGCAATAGACGCAGCCATGCTCACAGCCACGATAGGGATTGATCGAACGGTCGAAGCCGATGTCGGGCGAGTCGTTGCGGGTGATCACCTTGCGCGAGGTGTCGAGCGCCACGCTGGTCGCAAATGGCGGCAGGTCCTCGAGGCTCTGCCAGCCGTCGTCGAAGGCAACGCGCGCCTCGGCCTCGTAGCGGCCGCTGGCGTTGGACTGCGCGCCGCGGCCGCGCCGCCGCTCGCGCTCGATCGCGACCGCAAGCTCGGGAAAAGGGGAAGGTGCACCCGCCGGGTTATCGGAGGGCGCCGTTACCGGCGGGTGCTTGAGGGCATGAGAGGATGCTCGGCTCATGCTTTGAAGCTAACACAGCACTAGAACAAATCAAGAACAAGAACGGAGAAATTCCACAGAACCTTGCTACAAAATTCTGCAGGCGAACAGGCTGCTTTGAATATGACAAGGTGATAACACGGCCGGAGTTTCTCCACCGTTTGAGCCATCGAAGCCTCAAAATCATGCTGAGCGTGATCATTCCAACCGACGGCGTCGAGCGCACCGCGGTCGCAACATTGGCGGCGCTGGTGCCGGGCGCGGCCGCGGGCGTCATCCGCGAAGTGCTGCTGGTCGACCGCGGCAACAGCGATGTGATGGAGCGCGTCGCCGACGTCGCCGGCTGCCGCTTCCTGCGCTTCGAGGGCACGCGCGCCGCCGCGCTTGCGGCAGGCGCGCGGCAGGCGCGGTCGCCCTGGCTGATGTTCCTGCATCCGGGCGCGGTGCTCGATGCCGGCTGGATCGAGGAAACCACCCAGTTCATCCAGATGGTGGCGGCGAGCGGCAAGGACCGCGCCGGCATCTTCCGCTACGCCCGCGCACCCTACACCGATCCCGGCCTGCGCGACGGCCTCAAATTCGTTGCCCGGATGATCACCGGGCCCTCGGCTGAACAGGGCCTTTTGATCGCGCGCGAGCATTACGAGCGGATCGGCGGCTACCGGCCCGACGCCCGCCGCTCCGAGGCGCGCCTGCTGCGCCGGCTCGGCCGCTCCTCGCGCACCATGCTGCGCAGCCGGATCATGGTGGCCTGAACAAAGCGCTTGCGGATTATTTGATTCCGTCAAATAATATGCTTGATGAAATCAAATTCCCATACCCTCGAGAGCCAGGTCGCCGCGGTCCGCGGCTTCAGCCGGTTCTATACCCGCAAGCTCGGCATCATCGAGCCGAAGCTGCTGCACTCGACATTCACGCTGCAGGAAGCGCGGATCATCTACGAGCTCGCACATCGCGAAAATTGCACCGCGACCGACCTGGTGCGCGATCTCGACCTCGATGCCGGCTTCGTCAGCCGCACGCTGGCGGCGTTGCAAAGGCGCCAGATCGTGACCCGCAAGCCGTCGAAGGCCGACAAACGCGTCAACGAGGTGGCCCTCACCGCCAAGGGCCGCACCGCAGCCGCCGACCTCGACCGCCGCTCGCGCAGCGAGGTCGGGGCGCTACTGAAGCAGATGGACGGCGACCGTCGCGCCGCGGTGGTGCGCGCCATGAGCACGATCGAGCAATCGCTGGAGCCGCCCGCCGGGAAACCGGTCGGCTTCCTGCTGCGCAGCCATCGCGTCGGCGACATGGGCTGGGTCGTCTCGCGGCAGGGACAAGCCTACGCGGAGGAATATGGCTGGGACATCAGCTACGAGGCGTTGGTGGCCGAGATCTGCGCGCAGTTTCTGCGATCGTTCGATCCGGCCCGCGAGCATTGCTGGATCGCTGAGGTCGACGGCGAGCCGGTCGGCTCGGTCTTCCTGGTCGACGGCGGCGACGGGGTCGCCAAGCTGCGGCTGCTGCTGGTGGAAGAAAAGGCGCGCGGGCTCGGCGTCGGCCGCGCCCTGGTTGAGCAATGCATCCGCGCCGCGCGCGAGAAGGGCTACACGAAGATGACGCTGTGGACCCAGAGCATCCTGGTCGCCGCGCGCGGCATCTACGCCCGCGCCGGCTTCCAGCGGGTCAAGGAAGAAAAGCACCACAACTTCGGCGTCGACCTGGTCGGCGAGACCTGGGAGCTGGAGTTGTGAAGCCGCAGCGCCGAGACGTCTGGACTGCGTAGCCCGGATAGAGCGAAGCGCAATCCGGGAGCGGTGCTGCCGCGGAAGAGACTGCCCCGGATTTCGCTTCGCTCCATCCGGGCCACGGAAGCTCATCCTTGAGATTCCGGGCTCGTGCTTCGCACGCCCTGAGAAGCGCAATTGCGCATCGGGGAATGACGTGGATAGAGGGTGCCTACGCGCTCGCGCCTTTCGCCTTCGGGCGGCGAAGATGTTCATCCAGCCGCGGCATGATCTCCACGAAATTGCAGGGCCGCGTGCGGTAGTCGAGCTGGGCGGCCAAAATGCCGTCCCAGCCGTCGCGGCAGGCGCCGGGCGAGCCGGGCAGGCAGAAGATGAAGGTCGCGCCCGCAACGCCGGCGGTGGCGCGGCTCTGGATCGTCGACGCCCCGATCTTGGCGTGGCTCAGCATGTGGAAGGCGATCGAAAAGCCGTCCATCCGCTTCTCGAACAGCGGCTCGACCGCCTCCGGCGTCACGTCGCGACCGGTAAAGCCGGTGCCGCCGGTGGTGATGACGGCATCGACGGCAGGATCGGCGATCCAGCGCCGGATCACGCCTCTGATCGCCTCGACATCGTCGGTGACGATCTCGCGCGCCGCGAGCTTGTGGCCGGCCGCGGTGAGACGATCGGCGAGCGTGGTGCCCGACTTGTCATCCGCCAGCGAGCGGGTGTCGGAAATCGTCAGCACCGCGATGTTGAGTGGGATGAATGATTTGGATTCGTCGAGTGAGGACATTTACACCTCTTTCCCATCCCGCTGACGTCATCCTGAGGTGCTCGCCTTGCGGTGCACTTGCACCGCTGGGCGAGCCCTCGAAGGATGGGCCACAGGCGCTTCATCCTTCGAGGCTCGCCGAAGAGGCGAGCACCTCCCGAGTGAGCCCTAATGCGCTCATCCGGGGATGACGCTACCGGCACACGGCTACAAGCTACCGCCGAACGTGTTGCAGGCTTGCACGGTGCCCTGTTGGTAGCCCCTCATGAACCACTCCTTACGCTGCGCGGCGGAGCCGTGGGTGAAGGAATCGGGCACCACCCTGCCCGTCGCCTGCCGCTGCAGCGTGTCGTCGCCGATCGCGTTCGCGGTGGTCAGCGCGGCATCGATGTCGCCGGCCTCGAGGAAGCCCGGCCGCTTCTTCTCCTCGCGGTTGACCCAGACGCCGGAAAGGCAATCGGCCTGCAACTCGACCTTGACCTGCAGCGCGTTGGCCTCGGCCTTGCTGCCGGCCTGCTGCTGCAGCCGGTTCACGCGCGGAATGATGCCGAGCAGGTTCTGGATGTGATGGCCGGCCTCATGCGCGATGATATAGGCCGCGGTGAACTTGCAGGCGTTGCCAGAGCAGCCGCGGAAGCGCGTCTCGACCTCGCGGAAGAAGCCGGTGTCGAGGAAGATGGTCTTGTCCGGCGGACAGTAGAACGGTCCCATCGCCGACTGCGCCATGCCGCAACGGCCGCCATTGGTGGCATTGCGGAACAGCACGATCTTCGGACCGGTGTAGGTCTGCCCGCTGGCCTTGAAGATATCGCTCCAGCGATCGTCGATCTCGCCGAGGATGCCGGCGATCATGCTGCCCATCTCGTCGGTCGGCGCGCCGCGCTTGGCCTGCCCGCCCGACGACTGCCGGTCGGTCTGGTAGGTCGGCGCCTGGCCGCCGCCGGTGAGAATCTCGGCGCCGCCGATCAGGATGCGCGGGTCGATGCCGAAGGCGTAGCCGAGCAGGCCGAGGACGATGATGGTGCCGATGCCGAGGCCGCCACCACCCATCGGAATGCCGAAGCCGCCACCGCCCCCTCCGCCCATCCCGCCTTCATCGCGACGGTCTTCGATGTCGTCGCTGCGGCGGAAATCATCATAGCGCATGGTGGTTTCCCTTCATTCCAGTCGGCGACCCAACGCGGGACACTCCAACTTAAAATTTCCATTCTGTTAATCAATATCCTGCCCGGCAATAATTGCCTAGTCCGGAAGAGGCGCATCCCTTGCGGTGCAAACGGCTGCGAATGAGGGCGAATCTACCGCGCGAATCGTGCCGGTTTGATGATCCGCATTTTTTTCGCCGAACGCGCTGATGTTGCAGCACAACGCCGACGGCACTGCGCCATGCCGCGCAAAAGATGCTGCAATCTTTTGCATGAAGATTTCCAATTAAGTCGATTTTTACTTTGCCGGGTCAATGTGACGCCAGTCGGTTGTTTAGTCCCGCGTCGCCGACAGCGTCGCCTGAGTCAGAGTTCTTGAGTCATGGTAGTGTCGCGTCGCGGGGCGTCTGCAAGGGCGCCCCGCACTAAATTTGAGAGTGCCCCATCGAGCCACATCGTCATTGGCGATTGCGTGGCCGAATTGTCGAAGCTTCAGGCCGGCTCGGTCGACCTGGTCTTCGCGGATCCTCCCTACAATCTGCAGCTCAAGGGCGACCTCAAGCGCCCCGATGAGTCGCATGTCGATGCCGTCAACGACGACTGGGACAAGTTCTCGTCGTTCGCTGCCTATGACGATTTCACCCGCGCCTGGCTGCTGGCCTGCCGCCGCGTGATGAAGCCGTCGGCAACGCTGTGGGTGATCGGCTCCTATCACAACATCTTCCGCGTCGGCGCGATCATGCAGGACCTCGGCTTCTGGCTCCTGAACGACATCGTGTGGCGCAAGTCCAATCCGATGCCGAACTTCCGCGGCCGCCGCTTCACCAATGCGCACGAGACCATGATCTGGGCCGCGCGCGACGAGAAGGCCAAGGGCTACACCTTCAATTACGAAGCGCTGAAGGCGTCCAATGAGGACGTGCAGGCACGCTCCGACTGGCTGATCCCGCTGTGCACCGGCGAGGAGCGCCTCAAGGATGGCGACGGCAAGAAGGTGCATCCGACGCAGAAGCCTGAGCAGCTGCTCGCCCGCGTGTTGCTGTCGTCCTCGAAGCCTGGCGATCTCGTGATCGATCCGTTCAACGGCACCGGCACCACCGGCGCCGTCGCCAAGCGCCTCGGCCGCAGCTATATCGGCTTCGAGCGCGACAAGGCCTATGCCGCCGCCGCCGAGGCGCGCATCGCCGCGATCGAGCCGCTGCCGGAAGCAACGCTGGCGCCGTTCATGACCGCGCGCGAGGCGCCGCGGGTGGCGTTCTCCGAATTGATCGAGCGCGGCATGATCGTGCCGGGCGCCAGGCTGGTCGACGCCAAGAAGCGCCACGGCGCCCTGGTGCGCGCCGACGGCGCCATCATGCTCGGCGACAAGGTCGGCTCGATCCACCGCATCGGCGCGGTCGCGCAGGGCTCCGGCGCCTGCAACGGCTGGACCTTCTGGCACGTCGAGACCAAGAGCGGCCTGCGGCTGATCGACGAACTGCGCGCCGAGATCCGCTCCGAGATGGCGGCGGGCTGAGCGGCCCGCCGGCCGAGTTACTTGATGCGTCACGCCAACGTGGCGCGCGGTGTCAGCGCGACGGGCAGCCTGCGCTCTTCTCGCCGGTATCCTCGACCATCACGCAGGAATGTCCGGGATCGCCATCGGGATATGGCGTGCCTTTCACCACCAGGAAGGTGACCGAATGGGCCCCGCGGAGGCCGGACGGGAACCGGATCTTCTTGCGAACAACGAATTCGCCGGCGCCGTTCTGGGTGACACTGCCGTTCGCGAGCAGCTGAACCAGCCCGGCCTGCGCGGGGAGCACCTCATAGGGTGTGACGGGACCACTCGCGACGACGGAAGCGGGATCGATGTCCACCACCCCGCCGGGCCAGTAACGTTGCAGATCATCGTGCGCACGGCTCAGACCTGTCTCGATGACCACGTTGCCGGGATTGCCCACAATGTTGAGTGTGCCTTCGCTCTTGCGGATTACGAGGCCCTGGCCGGACCGCCCCTTGAGCGTGTCGATCCCGCCGGAGGGAACGTTGAAGGTGGAGACTGCATATTTGGCGGCGACGACTTCAGGCGCCCTGCCCGTCGCGTCGCGGACAGCGCCAACGGCTTGCAGCGAGCCGCTCGACGGTAACTCGTGAAAGTAGGTCAGGCAGTTGGCGCGGCCGAGAAAGCTGACGCGGTCGCGTGCGACACCTGTCGCGCCGGTTAGCGGCCCCTGCGTCGGATCGCCCCTCTTGCCGCCGGTGCTCAAACTCGTCACGACCACGCGCTCGATCCGCTCTACCGCGCCGCCGAATTGCCAGATGGTCGGGCTGAAGCTTGCGATCACCACATAGAGCGGATCGCTACCCGGCTCGACATTGATCCGCCCGGCGTGCACTACCGCGTCCTGCGAGCCTATGGTCACGCTCGACAGCGACTCAGTCTGATACGCACTGAGCAACACGACCCGGGCCTTCTCGGAGACGGCCGGCATCGCGCAGACCGCACGTTCGGCGTCGATCGCCAGCTGCCGCTTGCGGGCGAGTTCGGCCTGTTCGTGCTGGCGCTTCTGCGCCGCATCCGGATCGCTCGAAGGAGGCGCGGGAGTGCGCCTGAATTCCATGAGCTCCTGTTGCGAGACCTTGCCGTCACTGTCGGAATCGACCTTACGGAACAGCGCCTCTCCCGTGGCCTCGTAGGCGGCACGGGATAGCTCGCCGGCCGTCGCCGTTTCGAGCGCCAATGCAAGACGGGTCTTTGCCGCATAGCCGCTCAAGGAAGCGACCCGCTGGTTTGCCTCGTTGAACTTCGCTGCCTCGGCAAGGCTGACCTTGCCGTCCTTGTTGACATCGAGCGCCATGATTGTCGTGACCATGCGCTCGGTCGACTCCGCGCTGCCGCCGAGTGGGGACTTGCCGATTACCGACTGGGCGCGCGCCCAACGCGACTCGTAGGCTGCGCTTCTGCGAACCTCGTCCTCGGTCACGAAGCCGTCGCCATCGAGATCGTAGCGCAGCACGCTCATCCAGGCGACGCTCCTGACCTGGACTGCTTCCATGGCGGCGTGCAACTCCACGTCGCGCTGCGTGAGCTTGCCGTCGCCGTCGGCATCGAGGTTAAAGAACTCGCCGCGAAGCTGCTCGAGGTAGCGATCAAGGGACTGCCCTGCAGGTAGCCGCAGTAGCAGCTGCTCCTCGGCAGCCTTTGCGGGGGAAGGCGGCGATCCGGCCGGCGCGACTGGCGCTTGCGCGACAGCGGGCTGTCCGACGCAGGCGACGACGAGACCGGCCAGGCCGGCATGACGGAGGGATGATACCATGAGCATTCGCGTTCTCCCGATCCTCAGGCATTAGGCCGTGCGTGCGTACCGCACAAGCCGCTACCTTTTGTTGAATCCGGGAACGGTAAATGTCGGCTTGAGGCCGTATCCGACCCTCCGCCGATGTCCATGCGGCGACGTTAAGTATCGTTCGTCGCGGTTCGCGGCCGATTGTCACGGTGCGCCGAATGACGGGGTATTGAATGCCTTCGCCTTGATGCACTGGCGAAGCGGGCCTACGCTGTCCCGTCACTTGCCCGTTTCGATTGGTCGCCGATGCGAAGACAATCCGAGACATTGCTGCTGGTGCCGCTGCTGCCGGTCTTCCTGCTCGGCATGTTTCCGATGCTGCTGATCGGCCTGCTCGGATTCTTCGGCCTGATCATTTTCGGCATCCTGCTCGTCTGCGTCGGGCTGACGCTCGCCCTCGAGGCGCATGGCGAGTTCAATGAAGAGATCATCGTCCATGGCTACGCGCGGGGATCAGAACGCGCGGCGCAGGTCTCGCATTTGCGTGCTGCGACCCGCTCCGCCGCCGCGCTGGACGCCGCGGGCATCGCGCTGGTCGTCGCGGGTATCCTGGGCTTCTTCTGGGCCGGCTGACCAGCGCGCCACGCGACCCTGATTCACAAACTCGTCGCTTGCGCCGCGGCGTGAAATTTGCGCAAGAGGAGCCGGTCTGCGGCCTTCCCCGCCGCGTCGCGATCTCGCCGGCTACAAGAACCAAGGGAGTCCCTTCATGATCAAATTCTATTTCAATGGTGCGCCGAACCCGAACAAGGTCGCGCTGTTCCTCGAAGAGTCCGGCCTGCCGTTCGAGGCGATCCCGGTCGATACCCGCAAGGGCGAGCAGTTCGCGCCGGAATTCCTCAAGGTCAACCCGAACGGCAAGGTGCCGGCGATCGACGATGACGGCGTGCTGGTGTTCGATTCGAACGCGATCCTGCTCTACCTCGCCGAGGAGCACGGCAAGTTCCTGCCCGCCAATACGCCGGCCAATCGCGCCGCGACGCTGTCCTGGCTGATGTTCATCGCGACCGGCCTCGGCCCCTATTCCGGCCAGGCCGTGCACTTCAAGCACTTCGCGCCGAAGGATCTCGACTACGCCAACAACCGCTACCAGTACGAGGCGCACCGCCACTACAAGATCCTCGACGATCACCTGGCGAGACAGCGCTACATGGTCGGCGACAGCTACACGATCGTCGACATGGCGTTCTGGGGCTGGGCGCGGATGGCGGCGTTCATCCTCGGCGAGGAAGGCTACGCCAAATATCCGAACGTCAAGCGGCTGGTCGACGAGATCTCGGCGCGGCCGGCGGCGGCGCGCGCGATCGCGCTGAAGGACAGGCACACCTTCAAGGCCGAGATGGACGACGCGGCCCGCGACATCATGTTCGGCCACCTCAAGTCCAAGGTGGCGTAAGCCAATCCACACAACGGCAAGACGACGGCGCCCGGATGGGCGCCGTCTTCGTTTGTGCCGCCCGTTGGCGGCGGACTGCTACGCCGGAAACGCGCCGAGCGCCTTCTCGGTCAGGACCGAGTCGCAATATTCCCGCACCTCCTTGATCCGACCACCGTCGAAACGGAACACCAGGCAATAGTCGTTGTCGTAGCGCTGACCTTGCTTGGTGAGGTTGTCGCCCTTGGCCTCGATCACGACGATGTCGCCGTCGGCGATGATGCGATGGGCGACGGTGCGGCCGCGCTCGACCAGTTTCGAGCGGACATGGCCGTGCAGATCGTTGATGATCGACTGCTTGCCGGTGAAGGTACGCGACCAGGAATATTGCCCGGTCACGGTCCAGATCGCGTCGTCGGCAAGCGTTGCCATGAACAGCGAGTTCTCGCGCACCGCAGGATCGGGACTGCCTGCGATCACGAACATCTCCTGCACCAGTTTCTTGTTGTCGGCTGCGCTCATGGCGCGTCTCCTTGCGATTGATAGACCCTGATTTCAGGCGTTTCCTCACGCGATGCGGTCTTCGGCTCTCGTGAAAAACGCCTTGCCCGCAATCCTGCGGCGCCTGCGCGCATTCTTCCAATCGATAGGTGGTATGATATATATTCACTCGATGAATTTGAATTCGCTTGACCTCAATCTGCTGGTCGCGCTCGACGCCCTGCTGCGCGAAGCCAATGTCAGCCGCGCCGCGATGCGGCTCAATCTGTCGCAGCCGGCGACCAGCCACGCGCTGCAGCGGCTGCGCGACCTGATCGGCGATCCGCTTTTGGTGCGCACCGGCGCGCGGATGGAGCTGACGCCGCGGGCGCAGGCGTTGCGCTCGCCGCTGGCCCATGCGCTCGACCAGGTGCGCGGGCTGTTTGTTTCCGACGATTTCGACGCCGCGCGCAGCGACCGGCACTTTCGCCTGATGATGCCCGACCTCGCGGTCGAGCTCCTGATGCCGCCGCTGATGGAGAAGGTGACGCTGATCGCGCCGAACGTCACCATCGACGTGGTGCCGTGGCGGGGACCTGCGATCTTCACGCCCGAATTCGCCCGCACCATCGATCTCGTGATCTCGATCGGCGACTCCTTCAAGGGCTTTCACCGCCAGCGGCTCTACACCGACAGCGATGCACTCGCGGTGCGGCGCGACCACGGCGTCGGCACGAAGCTGAAGAAGCGCGAGGCCTTCCTCGCCGCGCGCCATGTCGCCGTGATCATCCGCGGCCAGAACGAGGACCTGATCGACAGCTGGCTGCGCGCCAAGGGCATCGAGCGGCGGATCGCGCTGGTGGTGCCGGGTTATATCGAGGCGCTGCACGTCACCGCGCGCACCGACCTCGTCGCCTTTGTGCCGCGCCGGCTGATCTCGGCGCTGTCGAAGCAATTGTCGCTGATGACGGTGACGCCGCCGCTCGATCCAGGGATCGACGAGCAGCACATGTTCTATCCGACGCGTGCCCAGATGGACCCGGGCTCGCTGTGGCTGCGCAAGCTGATGCTGGAGACCGGACGCGAGCTGGGGACGCGGAAGGTGTAGCGGCGCGCTCTATCCCCGCGTCGTCCCGGCGAAAGCCGGGACCCATAACCGCCAACCTTCGTGTGGCGCGACGCTGGAGCCACAGCCCTGTCAGACGACCAGCAGCGGTGGTTATGGGTCCCGGCTTTCGCCGGGACGACACCGAATTTTTTTGGGCCTTACGCCCTCTGCTCCGCCAGCACCTTCTGCACCGCCGGGCGGCTCTCCATCGCCGCGCGATGCGCCTTCACCTTGGGCAGCGTTGCGATGTCGACGCCGTCGCCGTCGAGCCAGAGGGTCAGCGTGTACAGATAGGCGTCGCCGACGGTGTAATTCTCGCCCATCACCCACGGGCCCTTCAGCATGTCGCGCTCGATCAGGTTGAAGCAGGCGCCCATGGTCTTCGGCACCATCGCCTTCATGTCGGCGAACGAAGTCTCCTGCGTCGCCCAGCGCGGACCGCGCATCTTGTGGGCGTGGCAGATATGCACCGTCGAGCACAGATAGGAGTTGAAGGCCTGCAGCCTGGCGAATTCGAAGGCGTCGTCGGGCGCGAGCTTCGCCTGCGGAAAGGTCTGCGCGATGTAGGCCAGCATCGCCGGCGTCTCGGTCAGCACGCCGCGATCGGTCACCAAAGTAGGCACGCGGCCCTTCGGATTGATCTTCAGGTATTCCGGGCTGTTCTGCTGGTTGGTCTTGAAGTCGATCTTCTCGGTCGTGTAGGGCGCGCCGGCCTCGGCCAGCGCGATGTGGGACGCGAGCGCGCAGGTGCCGGGAGCAAAATAGAGCTTGAGCATGTTGCTGTCCTCTCCGAGCCTTGTCGGTTCGTTGCGAACGCGGCTCTGGTTCTTGTTCTGACGGCGCGGAGGTTAGCGGTAGCCCCCTTTGCCGTCCACCCCGCGCGCCGCGGACCTTGCCCGCGCGGGTGCCGTCGTGCGATGACCATGGCCAATCGAGGGGATTTTTCATGACTGTGCTCATTGCAGGTGGCGGAATTGGCGGGCTGACGCTGGCGCTCAGCCTGCACCAGATCGGCGTGCCGGCCCGCGTCTTCGAGAGCGTGCCCGAGCTGCGGCCGCTCGGCGTCGGCATCAACGTGCTGCCGCATGCGGTGCGCGAACTGATCGAGCTCGGCCTGCACGATGTGCTCGACGCTTCAGCGGTGCGCACCCGCGAGCTCGCCTATTTCTCCAAGCACGGCAAGCCGATCTGGAGCGAGCCGCGCGGGCTCGAGGCCGGCTACAAATGGCCGCAATTCTCGATCCATCGCGGCCGGCTGCAACAGCTGCTGCTCGATGCCGCGACCGAACGGCTGGGAGCTGCGAACATCCTCACCAGCCATCACCTCACCGGCTGGACCGAGACCGCCGACGGCGTCCGCGCCGATTTCATCGACCGCGCGACCGGCAAGCCCGCCGGCAGCTATGACGGCGCGGTGCTGATCGCCGCCGACGGCATCCATTCGGCGGTGCGCGAGAAGCTCTATCCGCAGGAGGGGCCGCCAATCTGGAACGGCCGCATCCTGTGGCGCGGCATCACCCGCGGCGATGCCTTCCTGACCGGCCGCACCATGATCATGGCCGGCCACGAGATCCTGAAATTCGTCTGCTACCCGATCTCGAAGGAGGCCGGCCCCGACGGCAAGTTCGACATCAACTGGATCGCCGAGCGACACATGCCGCCGACCTATCAATGGCGCCGCGAGGACTACAACCGGACCGCCAAGCTCGACGAGTTCCTGCCTTGGTTCGAGAGCTGGAATTTCGACTGGCTCGATGTCCCCGGCCTGATCCGGAACTGCCCGCATGCCTACGAATATCCACTGGTCGATCGCGATCCGATCCCGCAATGGACGTTCGGCCGCGTCACGCTGATGGGCGACGCCGCGCATCCGATGTATCCGATCGGCTCCAACGGCGCCTCGCAGGCGATCCTGGATGCGCGCGTGCTGACGCGCGAGATTTTGGCGCATGGCCCGACGCAGGCGGCGCTCGCGGCCTATGAGGCCGAGCGGAGGCCCGCGACCACGGACCTCGTGATGCTGAACCGCCGCAACGGCCCGGAGCAGGTGATGCAGCTGGTCGAGGAGCGCGCGCCTGACGGCTTCAAGGTCGTCACCGACGTGCTGTCGCAGCAGGAGCTGGAAGACATCGCCGCCAACTACAAGCGCGTCGCCGGTTTCCAGGTCGAGGGACTGAACGCCAAGCCGCCGATCGTGCAGCGGGCAGGCTGAGGCAACTCTCGACCCGTCATCCTGAGGAGCCGCGAAGCGGCGTCTCGAAGGATGAACGGCCCGGCTGGTCGCCGGCATGCTTCGAGGCTCGCTCCGCTCGCACCTCAGCATGTCGGACTTACCAATGCGGGCGCGGCTTCACCGCAGCGCGCGCGCCGCCTCCACCAGGCGGATGCTGCTGCTCGCGGTCGCGAGCAGTGTGCCGTCGGCGGCGCTCAGCTTTCCCTCGACGAAGGCGATGGTCTTACCGAGTTGCGTCACCGTCGCCTCGCCGGTGATCGGTCCGGGCTTTGCCGGCGCCAGGAAATTCACGGTCATCGTGATGGTCGTGGTGAAGAGCCGGCCCTCGGTCATCACGAACACCGCCGGCCCCATCGTGTCGTCGAGCATCGCCGAGAGCATGCCGCCCTGGATAAAGCCGGCCGGATTGCAAAACTCCGGCTTGCCGTCGAACACGATCCTGATCCAGCCCTCCTGCGGACGGGCGTCGACCACGTGCCAACCCAGTAGCTTTGCGACGGGCGGCATCGGAATGCGGTCGAGTGCGGTTGCGATCATGGCGGCCTCCGGTTTTCCGGAGGTGATAGCGAAGCCCTGCTGCCAACATGGTGTCAGCAGGTCAGTGCATGATCCGGAAAAGTGGGAACCGGTTTTCCGAAAAGATCATGCTCAAAAAATGAGCCGGTGATGTGATTCATCGCATCGTCAGAGATCGAGCCCATGCGCGACAACCTTGCGCATCACGTTCGGAAACGCCTCGCCGTCCAGCGTCGTCACCGGCACCCAGCGCATGCCATCCGGCGCGCGGCTCCGCGGCGGGACGCTGGCGGTGTAGACGACGAGCTCGAGCGGGAAGTGCGTGAACACGTGGGTGACGACGCCCGCCTTGCGATGCCAGCGCGTGACGCCTTTCAGTTCCGGCGCCTGCGCCAGTGCCGCCGCGTCCTCCTGCCCGGCCAGCCATTGCGACCCCGGCACCTCGGTCATGCCGCCGAGCAGGCCTTTTTCCAGGCGCGAGCGCACCAGGAGCTCGGCGCCACGTGTCACCACGAAGGCCGCGCCGCGGCGCAAGTTGCCGCTCTTCTTCGGTGCCTTGCGCGGGAAGGTTTCCTGATCGCCGCGCGTGCGCGCCGCGCAGTCGTCGTTCAGCGGACACAATGCGCAGGCCGGCTTCTTCGGCGTGCAGATCGTGGCGCCCAAATCCATCAGCGCCTGAGCACTGTCGCCGGCGCGGGACGGGCCGAGCAATGTCGCCGCCATCTCCTTGATCAGCGGCTTGGCCTGCGGCAGCGCCTCCTCGATGACGTAGAGCCGACTGACCACGCGCTCGATGTTGCCGTCCACCGGCATGGTGCGGCGGTCGAACGCGATGGCAGCGATCGCGGCCGCGGTGTACGGCCCGATGCCGGGCAGTGCGCGCAGGCCGTCCTCGGTGTCCGGAAACACCCCGCCGTGGTCGCCCATCACCGTAACCGCGCAGGCGTGCAAATTGCGCGCCCGCGAATAATAGCCGAGCCCGGCCCACATCCTTAAGACGTCGTCGAGCGAGGCACGCCCAAGCGCGGTCACATCGGGCCAGCGCGACACGAATTTCTCGAAATACGGTCCGACTGCCCGCACCGTGGTCTGCTGCAGCATGATCTCGGACAGCCAGACGCGATACGGATCGGCGCGCTCCCCCGCCACCGCGCGCCACGGCAGCGTCCGGCGATGCCGGTCATACCAGGCGAGCAGACGCGCCGGGCGGTCGGCCTGCTGATCGGTCGATTTGATTTTGACGGCCGCGCGCGAGCTCATGAACGTATCTTAAGCCACATCTCGCCATGTCATGCCCGGGCTTGACCCGGGCATCCACGTCTTTCTTGGCCCGGCACGGAAAACGCCGCCACAATGATGAACACGGTTTCAGCCACATCACCACCACTGCTATAACCCTCCCATGTCCAGACCCGGCCCGATCAGCGCAAAGCCCCTGTCGATCCTGCTCAGCGACGTCTTCACCGACGCCTATGCCAAGCAGGGCTTTGCCGCGCGCGAATTGGTGACGCGCTGGACCGAGATCGCGGGCGAGCGAATTGCCGCCTATTGCGAGCCGCTGAAGATGCAGTGGCCGCGGCCGGTGGAGGGACAGCCGCAGGAGCCGGCGACGCTGGTGCTGCGGGTCGAAGGGCCGATGGCGCTGGAGATCCAGCACTCCTCCGACGTCATCCTGGAACGGGTGAACCGCTTCTTCGGCTGGCATGCGGTCGGCCGCCTGACCATCCGACAGGCGCCGCTCTCGCGCCGCAGCCGCCCGGTACGGCCGCGCCCGCCGGACGCCAAAACCGTGGCCCGGGAGGCGGCCAACCTTGCGGCCGTCGAGGACGACGATCTGCGCGCGGCGCTGGCCCGTTTGGGTGCCTCGATCAAGCGAAATTGACGCTTTTCGGCAGGCCCGCCGCAAGACCGCGGCATTGCCACAATGGCCGTTTCAAGCTAGCGAAGGCTTCTTTTTCGGGACCCCTTCATTGTGGCGTGAATGCGCCAATCCGGGAGCTGACCTTGATCATCACGCGCCGCGCTTTCACCACCGCTCTCTCGCTGACCGGGCTTGCCGCCCTCGCCGGCCTGTCGCCGCTGCGCCTGATCACCGACGCGTTCGCGCAGACCGCCGCCGAGGTCGCCAAGCCGCAGTCGCTGCCGGACATGGGGCTCGGCCCGCAGGACGCCAAGGTGACGATCGTCGAATACGCCTCGATGACCTGCCCGCACTGCGCCAATTTCAACGAGACCGTGTTCCCGAAGATCAAGTCGACCTACATCGACCCCGGCAAGGTCCGCTACGTGTTCCGCGAATTCCCGCTCGACATCAAGGCCGCCGCCGGCTCGATGCTGGCGCGCTGTATCGCCAAGGACGACGCGCCGAAGTATTTTGCCGTGATCGACCTGTTGTTCCGCCAGCAGAACGACTGGGTGGTGAAGAACACCACCGAGACACTGACCCGGATCGGCAAGCAGGCCGGCCTCACCCAGCAGCAGGTCGAGGACTGCCTGAAGGATCAGAAGCTGCTCGACAAGATCGCGGCCGACCAGAAATACGCCAACGAGGTGCTGAAGGTGAACTCGACGCCGACCTTCTTCGTCAACGGCGAGATGCTGAAGGGCGAGACCTCGTTTGAGGAATTCAGCAAGCACATCGACCCGCTGCTGAAGAGCTGATCGGAAGCCCGCGAACCTGACGTCTTCGTGCCTCGCTTTCGAGTCGAGGTACGATAATTGTGGATGATTTGCGATCATGGCACGCCGCCGTCGCATCATTTGGTTGTTGAAAACCTGATTCGCACGATGCGAATCATCGAGGACATGCAAGGGCCATAAAACCCTGCAAATCCCTTGGGAAAAGCTTGCTCAAGCGGTTGCCCTGACGCGCTCGCATCGCCATTGTCGCCGCTCATGAGAGCTGCACGCAGCAACTCACCCACACACCGACATTGCCTTCCATGGTATTGTCACGGCAGGGAGATTCGCGCCCGGCCAAACGAGATTTGTGTACATGAAGCTCACGCGCCTCCGCCTGCACGGTTTCAAGTCGTTCGTTGAACCCACCGATTTCATGATCGAGCCGGGCCTGACCGGCGTCGTCGGACCGAACGGCTGCGGCAAATCCAATCTCGTCGAAGCGCTGCGCTGGGCGATGGGCGAGACCTCGCACAAGTCGCTGCGCGCCGCCGACATGGACGCGGTGATCTTCGCCGGTTCCGGCAACCGTCCGGCACGCAACCACGCCGAAGTCGTGATGACGATCGACAATTCCGATCGCTCGGCGCCGGCCGCGGTGAACGACAGCCAGCTCTTGGAAATCTCCCGCCGCATCGAGCGCGAGGCGGGCTCGGTCTACCGCATCAACGGCCGCGACGTGCGCGCCCGCGACGTCCAGATCCTGTTTGCCGACGCCGCCACAGGCGCGCGCTCGCCGGCGCTGGTCCACCAGGGCAAGATCGGCGAGATCATCCAGGCCAAGCCCGAGCAGCGCCGCCGCGTGCTGGAAGACGCCGCCGGCGTGGCCGGCCTGCATGCCCGCCGTCACGAGGCGGAACTTCGGCTCAAGGCGGCCGAGACCAACCTCACCCGCGTCGAGGACGTGATCGGCCAGCTCACCGGCCAGATGGAAGGCCTGAAGAAGCAGGCGCGCCAGGCGATCCGCTACCGTGAGGTCGCGGCCAAGGTGCGCAAGTCCGAGGCGATGCTGTTCCATCTGCGCTGGATCGAAGCCAATGCCGACGTCAACGACGCCGCGCAGACCCATGATATCTCCGTGCGCGAGATGGCCGAGCGCACCCGCGAGCAGGCCGAATCCGCCCGCATCCAGGCGATCCGCGCCGCCGAATTGCCGGCGCTGCGCGATGCCGAAGCGCGCGCCGCCGCCGGCCTGCAGCGCCTGACCAACACGCGCGAGATGCTCGACCGCGAGGAGCAGCGCGCCAAGGAGCGCGTCGGCGAGCTCGATCGCCGTCTCACCCAATTCGCCCAGGACATCGCGCGCGAGCAGCAGCAGACCTCCGATGCCGACATCGCGCTGCAGCGGCTCGACACCGAAGACGCAGAGCTGAAGGAAGAGATCAAGTCGCGCGTCGAGAAGCGCTCCGGCGTCGACGAGCGCGTCGCTGAGGCCGAGGAGATCCTGGCCGCGACCGAGCGCCAGTTCTCCGAGCTGACCACGCAGCTCGCCGATCTTACCGCCAAGCGCAATCAGCTCGAAGCCGGCGTGCGTACGCATCGCGAGCGGCTGGCCCGGCTCGATCAGGAGATCGCCAACGTCCAGGCCGAGGAAACCAGGCTCGCGCAGGAGACCGGCAATCTCGGCGACATCGACGCGCTGGCCGCCGCCATGGAGATGGCGCAGCAGACGCTCGCCGAGTCCGAGGCCGCCGTGCAGACCAGCGAGGCGCATCACGCCGCCGCGCGGCAGACGCTGGAAGCCTCCCGCAACCCGCTCACCGAAGCGGAGAAGCGCGTGCAGCGGCTTGAGACGGAAGCCCGCACCATCTCCAAGCTCGTCACCAGCGAGACCAAGAATCTTTGGCCGCCGATCATCGACGGCATCACGGTCGCCAAGGGCTATGAGAAGGCGATCGGCGCCGTGCTCGGCGACGACCTCGATGCGCCGGTGGATTCCTCGGCGCCGATGCGCTGGACCAATATCGGCGTGGCCGGCGAAGATCCGGCACTGCCCGATGGCGTCGAGCGGCTGGCCGACCATGTCCAGGCGCCGCCGGAACTGGCGCGCCGTCTCGCCCAGATCGGCGTCGTCGCCAAGGAACGCGGTGCCGCGCTGGTGTCGCAGCTGAAGACCGGCCAGCGGCTGGTGTCGCTCGAAGGCGACGTCTGGCGCTGGGACGGCTTCGTCGCCGACGCGCATGCCCCGACCGGCGCCGCCCGCCGTCTTGCCGAGCGCGCCCGTCTGGTCGACATCGAGCACGAGCTGGAACAGGCCCGCATCGATGCCACCGCCAAGCGCCAGGCGCTGGAGACGGCTGAAGAGGAATTGCGCTCGGCGTCCGCTGCCGAGGGCGCCTCGCGCGAAGCCGTCCGCGCCGCCCGCCGCGAGGCCGACGCCGCGCGCGAACGCCATGCCGCCACTGAGCGCGAGATCAACCGCCACGCCGCCCGCAAATCGGCGCTGACCGAGGCGCACAGCCGCGTCGCCGCCGACCGCGCCGAGGCCGAAGCCGCGCATGAGAGCGCGGCTGCCGCGCTCGCCGAACTGCCGCCGGGTGTCGAGACCGAGGCCCAGCTCGCCGCGGTTCGCGCCGAGATCGACAACCAGCGCCGGGCCGCGGCGCAAGTCCGCGCCGAGGCGCAGGCGCTCGCCCGCGAGGCCGAGCTCGCTGACCGCCGCGTGCAGGCGATCGTTGCCGAGCGCAATGAGTGGCAGAACCGCAAGACCAGCGCCGCCTCGCAGGTCGAGACCGTCGAGGCGCGCATCGCGGAGGTGTCGGCCGAGCGCGAGGAACTCGCCAATGCGCCGGAAGTGTTCGCCGAGAAGCGCAGCGCGCTGATCACGGAGATCGAGCACGCCGAGGGCGATCGCCGCATCGCCGCCGACGCGCTGGCGACCGCGGAAGCCGCGATGGCGGAAACCGATCGCCTCGCCAAGGCCTCGCTCGAAGCGCTGTCCTCATCCCGCGAAGCTACCGCGCGCGCCGAGGAGCGCATGGAAGGCACCCGCCGCCGCCTCGCCGACATCGAGCGCGAGATCCACGACATGCTCGAGGTCGAGCCCAGCGCGGTCGTCGGCATGGCCGAGATCGAACCCGGCCAGGAGCTGCCGCCGGTCGCGCAGGTCGAGGAAGAGCTCGAAAAGCTGCGCCGTGATCGCGAGCGGCTCGGCGCCGTCAATTTGCGCGCCGAGGAAGAGCTCAAGGAAGTCGAGACCCAGCACACCGCGCTGACCACCGAACGCGACGATCTCGTCGAAGCAATCAAGCGGCTGCGCCAGGGCATCCAGAGCCTCAACCGCGAGGCGCGCGAGCGCCTGCTGACCTCGTTCGAGACCGTCAACAACCACTTCAAGCGGCTGTTCACCGAGCTGTTCGGCGGCGGCGAAGCCGCGCTGCATCTGATCGAGAGCGACGATCCGCTCGAGGCCGGCCTCGAGATCATCGCCAAGCCGCCCGGCAAGAAGCCGCAGACGCTCTCGCTGCTCTCGGGCGGTGAGCAGGCGCTGACGGCGCTCGCGCTGATCTTCGCGGTGTTCCTGACCAACCCGTCGCCGATCTGCGTGCTGGACGAGGTCGACGCGCCGCTCGACGACCACAACGTCGAACGGTTCTGCACCCTGCTGAACGAGATGACCGGCTCGACCGAGACGCGCTTCATAATCATCACGCACAATCCGATCACGATGGCGCGGATGAACCGGCTGTTCGGCGTCACCATGGCCGAGCGCGGCGTGTCGCAGTTGGTGTCGGTCGACCTGCAGGGCGCGGTGGACATCCTCGACCAGAACGTGGCTTAGGCGTAGCACCTACGCGTCGACGTCATTTTCTTGATACCCGCGCCTCCGCATCGTCATTGCGAGGAGCGATAGCGACGAAGCAATCCATGCCTCAGCACGCGGCGCTATGGATTGCTTCGCTCCGCTCGCAATGACGTGGGATAGTCCGTCACATGACCTCACCCGATCTCCCCGCCGAACTGCGCGCAGCCCTCAACGCCAGGCTCGAAGGCCTGTCGCGCAGCGACGCCGCCGGCCGCGCGGCGGTGATCTCGCAGACCTATCGCGAGGGCGGCGGCTCCTCGACCATCAGGACCGAGACCGATGCGCTGGCCTATGCGCTGGCGCGGATGCCGGCGACCTATGCCGCCGTCGCAGCGAGCCTCAACGCCCTGACGGAGATCAGGCCGGACTTCGCGCCGGCGCGCCTGCTCGATGTCGGTGCCGGTCCGGGGACCGCGACGTGGGCCGCCGCGGAGGCGTTCACGTCGCTGCAGTGCTTCACCCTGCTTGACGCCAACGGCGCGTTGCGGACGCTTGCCGAGGGGCTGTTTCACGGCAGCCTTCGCCTGCATGACATCAGCTACGAACTAGGCCAGGCGCGCGCGCTACTCGACAAGGCCGAAGCTGCCGACCTCGTCGTCGCCAGCTACATAATCGGCGAACTCGGCGATGCGGAGCGCGAGGCGCTGGCCGATGCGCTGTGGTCGAAAACCAGCGACACGCTGCTGGTCGTCGAGCCAGGTACGCCCGCCGGCTATGCGCGGATCATCGCACTCCGCGCACGCCTGATCGCCGCCGGCGCGCATGTCGTGGCACCCTGCCCGCATGACGGTGGCTGTCCGCTGGTCGCGCCCGATTGGTGCCACTTCTCGCAGCGCCTGCAACGCTCGCGCGCGCACAAGCAGGTCAAGGGCGCGGAGCTACCCTTCGAGGACGAGCGCTTCGCCTATGTCGCGCTGAGCCGCACGCGCGTTGAGAACAGGCCATCGCGCGTGCTGGCGCAGCCGGACGTCGGCAAGGTCGAGATCGCGGCGAAACTGTGCACGCCCGAGGGCGTATCGGTTGCGCGGATCCCGCGCCGCGCCAGAGCCGAATACGCAAGCGCCCGGCGCTGGCGCTGGGGCGATGCGGTATCTCGTCGTCCCGGCGAAAGCCGGGACCCATAACCACCGAAGTTTGTTGTGAGTGAAGCCGTCGCCGCTTGTGCCCCTTCCGCGGGCCGCGGCGTATGGGTCCCGGCCTTCGCCGGGACGACGGAATATGTTGAACCGATGTCGGCCAACCTTCGACTAACGCTTGCCCACCTTTCCGCGGCGGGCTGCCCTGCGCCCCGATCTTGGGCTACGGTGCCGCCGTCTCGTCCATCAGGAGCTGCCCCGTCATGTCGACCAGCTGGATCGTTATCGGCGTCATCGTGCTTCTCGTGCTGTTTGCATTCGGCGCCTACAACCGCCTCGTGGCGCTCAGCCAGCGGGTCGGACAGGCCTTTGCCGACATCGACGTGCAGCTCAAGCAGCGCCACGACCTGATCCCGAATCTGGTCGAGACGGTGAAGGGCTATGCCGCGCATGAGCGCGGCACGCTCGACGACGTCATCAAGGCGCGCAATTCGGCGATGTCGGCGCAGGGTCCGGCCCAGGTCTCGGCGGCGGAGAATCAGCTCTCCGGCGCGCTCGGCCGGCTGATCGCGCTCTCGGAGGCCTATCCGGACCTCAAGGCCAACGCCAACTTCCAGCAGCTCGCCTCCGAGCTTTCCGATCTCGAGAACAAGATCGCCGCCAGCCGCCGCTTCTTCAACAATGCGGTCCAGGAATACAACACCGGCATCCAGCAGATGCCGGCCGCGCTGTTCGCCGGCATGTTCGGCTTCACCCGCAAGGATTTCTTCGACCTCGGCGCCAGCCGCACGGAAGTCGAGGCGGCGCCCAGCGTGAAGTTCTGATTACTTCCTTCGAGATGACGCCCCTTCGGTCATTCCGGGGCGATGCAACGCATCGAACCCGGAATCTCATCTCACTCACTAATCTCGAGATTCCACAAAGCGCAATTGCGCATTGGGGTTCGCGCGTGCCGCGCGCCCCGGAATGACGGTGAGAGCGGACGCGCACCATGGCCGCCTATGGTCTCTACACGCATATCGCATCGAACAAGTTTCGTTCGATGCTGCTGCTTGCCGGCCTGTTCCTGCTGATCTACGTGCTGGTCTATGCTGGCGCGCTGGTCGCGGAGGTGATGATCGATAGCGGCCGCACCGTCGACTATTACCTGACGCAGGCCTCGCGCGACCTGGTCTCGGCCTTGCCGTGGGCGACGATCGCGGCGGTAGCCTGGATCGTGATCGCCTATTTCTTCCACCAGAAGATGATCGACGCCGTCACCGGTGGCGAGAGCGTGACTCGGCAGCAAGAGCCGCGGCTCTACAATCTCTTGGAAAATCTCTGCATCTCGCGCGGCATCCCGATGCCGAAGCTGAAGGTGATGGACAGCCCGGCGCTGAATGCGTTCGCGACCGGACTGAACCGGAGTCAATACGCTATCACCGTCACCACCGGCCTGTTGAAGGCGCTGAACGATAAGGAGATCGAGGCCGTGCTCGGCCACGAGCTCACCCATATCAAGAACGGCGACGTGCAGCTGATGGTGATCGCCGTGATCATCGCCGGCGTGGTCGGCTTCTTCGGCGAGCTGTTCTTCCGCCTGTTCACGAACCTGTCGTGGAATTCGAGCGGCGGCGGTGGCGGCTGGTCGTCATCCTCACGATCGTCGTCATCCTCCTCGGACCGCGAAAGCAAAGGCTCGGGCGGCGGCGCGATCATCGTGATCATCATCGCGGTCGCGTTGATCGTGCTGGCCTGGCTGCTGTCGCAGGTGGTCAAGCTCGCACTGTCGCGCTCGCGCGAATTTCTCGCCGATGCCGGATCGGTGGAGCTGACCAAGAACCCCGATGCGATGATCTCGGCGCTGCGCAAGATCGAGAACCGCGGCGAGCTGCCGGATGCCACCTCGGCCGTGATGGAACTCTGCGTCGACAATCCGCGCGAGGGGTTTGCCGACCTGTTCGCCACCCATCCCTCGGTCAAGTCCCGGGTCGATGCCCTGGTGAAATATGCCGGTGGCCACGATCCCGGACCGCTGGCGCTGCCGGACGAGACGGAGCCGCAGGATGAACCGTCCGCGGCGGGCGACCAGCCCCCGCCGGCGACCCACGGCCCATGGGGCGATGTGCCGCCGACACAGAAGAGCAATCCGCCAGCGCTGCCGGGCAACAACCCCACGCAGGGACCATTGGGTCCTCTCCAGGGCCCTTGGGGACGACACCGCTAATCGCGCCCTAGCCTACTCAGTCCATTAAGGAAATTCCCACCAAACCCATCGTGGGCGCCTTAAGGAATTGAATTCTCCCTCGTTTCTGCCATGTTCGCGCCCAAAGCAGTGTGGGGACTTGCCGATCGCCATCGCGATCGGGAGCGCGCTTTAAGGGACTTCCATGGCAAAGCCGGTTGTGATCGTGGTGGGCGCCGACAAGGGCGGGGTCGGCAAGACCACCGTCTCGCGGACGCTCCTGGACTATTTCAGTGCCAACAATGTGCAGACCCGGGCGTTCGACACCGAATCGCCGCGCGGCACGCTGAAGCGCTTCCATCCTGACATCACCGAGATCGTCGACATGACGACGACCGCGGACCAGATGAAGATCTTCGACACGCTGAACTCGGGGCCCTCGGTTACCGTGATCGACGTCCGCGCCGGCCTGTTGTCGCCCGCGCTGGCCTCGCTGCGCGATATCGGCTTCCTCGACGCGGCGCGCTCCGGCCAGATCACCTTCGCCGTGTTCCATATCCTCGGCCCGTCGATTGCCTCGCTGGACGAGATCGCCGAAACCGCCAACTTCATGAGCGGCGCGAAGTATTTCCTGGTGAAGAACTTCATCAACGACACCCAATTCTTCCAGTGGGACCAGGCGACCTACAATTCCTACTTCCATCGCATCAAGGACGCGACCGACCTCACGATCCCCAAGCTCAACGAAATGGCCTATGAGCAGGTCGAGGTCTCCTCGGTTCCGTTCCTGAAATTCGTCGCCAACAAGGGCATCAACGACGACGCCGCCAACTACTCCTTCGTGCTGCGCGGCTATGTCCGGCACTGGCTCGCCAATGTCTGGAGCGAGTTCGACCGGATCAAGCTGACCGACCTGGTCGGCGCCAAGTCGGCCAAAGGCGAAAAATAGTCGGACCTTCGACCTTGATGGGGCTGGATTAGGCGAAAATTTGGCCTGATATAGCGGGCGATGTCATCCACGCCCGTTTACATCATCTGCTCGCCCCGCCCGCAGGTCGGCAAGACGCTGATCGCGCGGCTGCTCGGCGAATTCCTGCTGCTCAAGAACGGCGATGTGGTCTGCTACGACATCAATCTGAAGGAGCCGTCGCTGCTCGACTACCTGCCGCGGATCACCGAAACGGCGGACGTGATCGACACCTACGGCAAGATGCAGCTGATGGACCGCGTCATCGTCAATGACGGCATCGGCAAGGTGATCGACCTCGGCTACCACGCCTTCGACGAATTCTTCAAAATGTGCGACGAGATCGGGCTGATGAAGGAAGCGCTGCGCCGTCGCGTCGCGCCGGTCATCCTGTACGTCGCCGATACCGACCGCGCCTCGGTGCGTGGCTACCAGACGCTGCTCGGCACGATCCCGCCGAATGCGCTGATCGTCATCGACAACGAGTTCGTGGTGCGCGGCGAGCTGCCGCCGGTCATGACCGCCAGCCGGGTGCTGCGCTTCCGCGCGCTGCCGGTGTTCCTGAAGACCTATATCGACCGGCTGAACTTCTCCTTCACCGGCTATCTGCGCCAGGAAAAGGATTCATCTACCGAGCTGCATCAATGGATCCGGCGGAATTACACGACGTTCCGCGATCTCGAATTGAGCATGCTGCTGCAGCGGGGATGACTCTGCTCCCTCGCCCCGCTCTTGCGGGGAGAGGGTCGGGGTGAGGGGCTGGTTCCGCAAATTCGACCGAGATTGGAGTGCGCGGAGAGTCCCCTCACCCGGATCGCATCTTCGATGCGATCCGGCCTCTCCCCGCACGCGGGGCGAGGCTAAGAGATCAATGCCCCTCGAACGCCATCAGCGTGCGCACCGGAACGTCCATCGCGCGCAGCTTGGCCGCGCCGCCGAGGTCGGGCAGGTCGACGATGAAGCAGGCGGCGACCACATTGGCGCCGATCTGGCGCAGCAGCTTCACCGCGCCCTCCGCGGTGCCGCCGGTCGCGATCAGATCGTCGACCAGGATCACGCGCTCGCCCGGCTGCACGGCGTCGGCATGCATCTCCATCTCGTCGATGCCGTATTCAAGCGAGTAGGCAATCCGCACCGTGGTGTGCGGCAGCTTGCCCTTCTTGCGGATCGGCACGAAGCCGGCGGAGAGCTGATGCGCCACCGCGCCGCCGAGGATGAAGCCGCGGGCCTCGATGCCCGCGACCTTGTCGACCTTCGCCCCCGCCCAGGGATGCACCAGCTCGTCGACCGCCCGGCGGAAGGCCCTCGCATCCGCCAGCAGCGTCGTGATGTCGCGAAACAGGATGCCCTTCTTCGGGTAGTCCGGGATGGTGCGAACGGTCGCCTTGATGTCGTGGTCGAAGGTCATTGGTCTCGCTCTGAGGGTCATTCCGGGGCGATGCGAAGCATCGAACCTGGAATCTCGTCATTCCGGGTCTGGTGCTAACGCGCCATCCCGGAATGACGATGGTTAAACTTAGCCTTCACTTGCTACTCACATTAAGCCGGAATGCATTCTCGACAATGCGCAGGCCGACCTCGTTGCCGAGCGACATCAGCGATTCCGGGTGGAATTGCACGCCGCCGACCGGCAGGGTCTTGTGCTCGATCACCATCGCGACGCCGTCTTCGGTGGTCGCGGTCACCGCCAGCACCTCGGGCACGCTGTCGCGCTCGACATAGAGCGAGTGGTAGCGGCCGATCACGATCTCATTGGGCAGGTTCCGCATCAGCCGGCCGCCGCGCACCTGGACGCGCGAGGGACGGCCGTGCGCGGGCTGGCCGAGCTGGCCGAGCTGGCCGCCGAAATATTCACCGATCGCCTGCACCCCGAGGCAGACGCCGAAGATCGGCAGCTGCTTCTCGAGCGCGGTATCGATGGTTTTCGCGATGCCGAAATCCTCCGGCCGACCCGGCCCGGGCGACAGCACCAAGAGGTCCCAGCCCTTCTTCTTGAGCATGTCCTGGGCATGGATATGCCTGACCACGGTGACGTTGGCACCGACCTGGCGGAAGTAATCGGCCAGCATGTGCACGAAGCTGTCGTCGTGATCGATCAAGAGCACGTTCTTGCTGGAGCCGGTGGCGTCGGGCGCGAAATCCGACAGCGGCTTCGGCGGATCGCCGCGCAGCGCCTGGAACAGCGCCGCCGCCTTGACCTGGCACTCACGATCCTCGGCGGCGGGATCTGAATCGAACAGGCAGGTCGCGCCGACGCGCACCTCGGCAAGTCCATCCTTCATGCGGATGGTGCGGATGGTGAGCCCGGTGTTGATGCTGCCGTCGAAATTGACGCAGCCGATCGCGCCGGCATACCAGCGCCGCGGCGACCGCTCGTGATCCTCGACGAACTGCATCGCCCACAGTTTCGGCGCGCCGGTCACGGTCACCGCCCAGGCATGGGTCAGGAAGGCGTCGAGCGAATCGAAGCCCGGCCGCAGCATGCCCTCGACGTGATCGACGGTGTGGAACAGCTTTGAGTAGGTCTCGATCTGACGCCGCGCCAGCACCTTGATGGTGCCGGGCACGCAGACGCGCGCCTTGTCGTTGCGGTCGACGTCGGTGCACATGTTGAGCTCGAACTCGTCCTTCTCCGAGTTCAGGAGCTTGCGGATCTGCTCGGCATCGCCGATCGAATCCGAACCTCGCGCGATGGTGCCCGAGATCGGGCAGGTCTCGACCCGGCGGCCATCGGAACGGACGAACATCTCCGGCGACGCCGACACCAGGAATTCGCCGTCGCCGAGATTCATCAGCGCGCCGTAGGGCGACGGATTGATGCGGCAGAGCCGCTGGAACACTTCCGCCGGCGAGCGCTCGCAGGGCTCGGCAAACAGCTGCCCGGGCACCGCCTCGAACAGATCGCCGCGGGCGAACGCCGCGCGCGCGACCTCGACGGTCGCCTGGTACTCGCCCGGGGCGTGATCGGCAAAGCCCTGCCGGCCGTTCCTGGCATAGAGGCTCGGCGCGGTCTCCTGCGACAGGCCGGCGGTGGATTTGCCCTTCCACGCGAACTCGTAACTGAGCGCCACGCCGCGGCCGGTGGCGCGGTCATAGGCCAAGAGACGGTCCGGCACGTAGAGCACGATGTCGCGCTGGTCGGCCTCGCGGGCGCGCTTCTGCACCAGGTCCTCGATCTGGAACACGAGGTCGTAGGCGAAGGCGCCGAACAGGCCGAGCAGCGGATCGGCATTGGAGGTGAACGCCGCCACCATGTCGCGCACCAGCGACATCACGCTGGCGCGACGCGTGCGCTGGTCTTCCTCGACCGGCGCGGCGCCGCGGATGATATGGCCGGCGAGCCGCGTTGGGGTCCGCTCCGAGATCACGACGCAGGGCTCGCGCAGCACGTCGCCGAGGAAGGCGATCAAGACCTCGCCGCGCGGGTTCAGCGCCTGCAACGAGAAGTTGGTGCCCGACGTCTCCAGCACCAGCGGCGGATCGGCAAAGCCGAGGTCAAAGCTCTCGTAGCGGCCCGGCACCGTCGTGCCCGAGGACAGCACCACGCCGCGGCGGCGGTCCAGCAGCGCGATCAGGTCGTCGAGACGGTTGGCGCCGCCGGTGAATTGCTCGACCACGCGCGCGACCGCAAGGCCGCCATTGGTCAGGTATTCGCTTCGAGCCGGCAGGGAGAAGACTGTCCTGTTCATGTGATCCTCTTACGAGACTTGCCGAGAGAGCGCCACACAGGACAAACGAAGGGCAAATAAACTAACCATCGGTCGCACTGCGATGGCGACCTTCGACGTTTGTGAAAAAAGAAAACGCACCGGCCACCTATGAGAAGGTGGGCCACCAACGACGGGATGGACTGGCAACGGTGCTCATGCCCGTTACTCACCACCCGGCGCGGGCCGTGTCAAGAGATGGCCCGGCACCCCTGCCCCAATCCTGGACGCCCTTTCGGGCGGCATTTTCGGGTTTGAAGGGGCGGGAATCCGCGTAGGATTTGCTGAAATGGCGGCCGGTCGGCCGCCCAAAAAACAGACAGATGGCGGAGGCGCAGATGGCGATTTTGGGTCTCGGATATGCCGGCTTCGGCTCCGACGCGCTCGACGACTGGCGGCAGTTCGGCACCGGCCTCGTCGGGCTGCAGGCGGTCGAACGCGGCAACTCGTTGCTCGCGTTCCGGATGGACGACCGCAAGCAGCGCATCGTGATCGACCGCGCCCAGGGCGAAGGCACCCGGTTCTTCGGCTGGGAGGTGGCTGACCGTGCGGCCCTCGACGCGCTGGCGGCACGGCTGGAGCGCGCCGGCGTCGCCGTGACCGCTGAGCCGCAGGCGCTCGCTGACGCGAGGCGAGTGCGCGGCCTGATCTCATTTCGCGACCCCGCCGGCAACCGTCTCGAGGCGTTTCATGGCGCCGAGATCGACGACACGCCGTTCAGGCCGGGGCGCTCGATCTCCGGCTTCCGCACCGGGCCGCTCGGCCTCGGCCACGCGGTGCTGACCGTCGAGCACATCGCCCCGGTGATGAGCTTCTATGTCGACGTGCTCGGTTTCGGCTTAAGCGACTACATCGAAAAACCGTTCCGCGCCTATTTCTTCCACGTCAATGCCCGCCATCACTCGCTGGCGCTGATCGAGACCGGCACGAACGGCATGCATCATCTGATGGTCGAGCTGTTCTCGCTCGACGATGTCGGCCAAGCCTACGACGTCGCCCAGCAGGAAGATCGCGTCAACGTCACGCTCGGCCGTCACACCAACGACCTGATGACGTCGTTCTACGCGAGGTCGCCGTCCGCCTTCATGGTCGAGTGCGGCTGGGGCGGCCGCGAGATCGATCCGGCGAACTGGACACCGTTCGAGATGCATGACGGCCCGAGCCTGTGGGGCCACGAGCGGGTCTGGCTGTCGCCGGAGGACCGCGCCGTCGCGCGCGAGATGCGGATGCGCGCCGCCGCCGAGGGCAAGCGCGCACCGGTGCAGGTGATGGAAGGCAATTTCAGGCTGATGTCGGGGACCTGCCCGTGGTGGGACGGGGTGAAGGAAAGTTAACTCTCGCCGTCGTCCCTGCCTAGTGCGCAATTGCGCACGGGAGCAGGGACCCATAACCACAGGGCGTAGTTATTTGGCGAGATGACTGCCAGCGTGCCCATTGCAAAAGCCACGGCGTATGGGTCCCGGCCTTGGCCGGGACGACGCCGGTGGTTTTGCAATCGCCTTACCCCAGGTGCTTCTTGAAGAAGTCTGTGGCGCGGCCCCAGGCGAGTTCGGCGGCCTCGCGGTCGTGCACCGACTGGCGCTGCTCGTTGACGAAGGCGTGCTCCGCATCGTAGCGGAACAGCTCGAGCGACTTGCCGGCGGCCTTCATCGCCTTCTCGAAATTGCTGACGAGCTCCGGCGTGCACCAGTCGTCCTTGTTGGCGAAATGCGCCTGCAGCGGAATCCTGACGTCGGCGGGCTTGGCGGCCTGCTCCGGCGGAATGCCGTAGAACACGACGCCCGCAGTTAGTTCCGGCACATGCACCGAGCCGATGATGGTCACCGCGCCGCCGAGACAGAAGCCGGTCAGGCCGACCTTGGCGCCGTTCTTGGCGAGATACTGCGCGGCGCCGCGCACCGTCTGCGTGGTGGCGTCCATGAAGTCGAGCGAGTTCATCTCTTTGCCGGCGGCGTCGGTGTCGTGATACGGCACCACCTTGCCCTTGTAGAGATCGGGCGCCAGCGCATCGAAGCCAGCCACCGCGAAGCGGTCGCACAGGCCCTTGATCTGGTCCGACAGGCCCCACCATTCCTGAATCACGACGACGCCGGGTGCGTTGCCGCGCGCCGCATTGGCGAGATAGCCCGACGCTTCCTTGCCGTCCGGACGCTTGAAGCTGATGCTGGTACCCATGAGTTCCTCCGCAATGTTTGCCGGCTGATTGGCCGGCATCTTGTCCGCACTCGGCGGCCGACGCAATTGACGACACTGTCATTCCGGGTTCGATGCTACCGCGTCACCCCGGAATGACGGAGAGATTGCAAACAAAAAAAGCCCCCGAAGGGGCTTTTTCAAACTCGCTATACCGTACCCGAGATCAGTGGGCGTTGGCCCAGACCTTGCGCTTGGTGAAGTACATCAGGAAGGCGAAGACGACCAGGAAGAAGAACACCTGCATGCCGATCCGCTTGCGCTCCTCCATGTGCGGCTCGGCCGCCCACATCAGGAACGTGGTGACGTCATGCGCGTACTGCTTGACCGTCGCGGGCGAGCCGTCGTCGAAGGTCACCTGACCATCGGACAGCGGCTTCGGCATCTTGATGGCGTGGCCGGGGAAGTACTTGTTGTAGTACGAGCCCTCCGGGATCGTGACGCCCGCCGGAGCCTTGTCCTCGAAGCCCTGCAGGATGGCGTCGACGTAGTCGGGTCCCTGCTCCTGGTACTGGGTGAAGAAGTCGATCGCGAACTGCGGGAAGCCGCGCTTGTAGGACCGCGCCTTGGTGATCAGCGAGAGGTCGGGCGGCGCCGCGCCGCCATTGGCCGCGCGCGCGGCCTGCTCGTTCGGGAACGGCGACGGGAAGTAATCCGCCGGGCGGCCCGGACGCTCGAACATCTCGCCCTGGTCGTTCGGGCCGTCCTTGATCTTGTACTCGGACGCGAACGCCGCCGCCTGCGCCGGCGAATAGCCGGGGCCGCCGGGATCGGCGAGGTTGCGGAACGCGACATAGGACAGGCCGTGACAGGCGGCACAGACTTCCTTGTAGACCTTCAAGCCGCGCTGCAGCGAGCCACGGTCATAGGTGCCGAAAGGACCGGAGAACGACCACTTCTGGGCCGGCGGCGCGTTGCCACCCTCCTCGGCCTTGGCGTTCTGGGTGCCGCCGACGAGCAGGCTGCCGGCCACGACCATCGCGAGCATCACAGAGGCCGCGGTCGCGGCCCTGCCCTTGCTCTTCGCCAGCACGTCGTCGGCGATCGAGTTCGGCACCGGACGCGGCGTCTCGATGCGGGCGAGCAGCGGCAGCACAATCAGGAAGTAGGCGAAGTAGCAGACCGTCAGGATGCGGCCGGCGATCACATAGATGCCTTCCGGCGGCTGCGAGCCGAGGTAGCCGAGCAGGATGCAGACCACCACGAAGATCCAGAAGAACTGCTTGGCCAGCGGGCGATACTTCGACGAACGGGTCCGTGCGCTGTCGAGCCAGGGCAGGAAGCACAGGATGATGATCGCCGAGAACATCGCCACGACGCCGGCAAGCTTGTTCGGGATCGAACGCAGGATCGCGTAGAACGGCAGGTAGTACCATTCAGGCACGATGTGCGCCGGCGTCACGCCCGGGTTCGCCGGGATGTAGTTGTCGGCGTCGCCGAGATAGTTCGGCATGTAGAAGATGAACCAGGCGAAGAAGATCAGGAAGCAGGACACGCCGAACATGTCCTTGATCGTCGCATACGGCGTGAACGCAACGGTGTCCTTCTCGGTCTTGGCCTCGACGCCGGCCGGGTTGTTCTGACCCGCGACGTGCAGCGCCCAGACGTGCAGCACGACCACGCCGGCGATCACGAACGGGAGCAGATAGTGCAGCGAGAAGAAGCGGTTCAGCGTCGGGTTGCCGACCGAATAGCCGCCCCACAGCAGGGTCACGATGCTCTCGCCGAAATAGGGCACGGCCGAGAACAGATTGGTGATGACGGTGGCGCCCCAGAAGCTCATCTGCCCCCACGGCAGCACGTAGCCCATGAAGCCCGTCGCCATCATCAGGAGGTAGATGATGACGCCGAGGATCCACAGCACCTCACGCGGCTCCTTGTACGACCCGTAATAGAGGCCGCGGAACATATGGATGTAGACGGCGAAGAAGAACATCGACGCGCCGCACGCATGCATGTTGCGCAGCAGCCAGCCGTAATTGACGTCGCGGACGATCAGTTCGACCGACTTGAAGGCGAGGTCGGCGTGCGGCGTGTAGTGCATCGCCAGGATCACGCCGGTCAGGATCTGCAGCGCCAGCATCATCGAAAGGATGGCGCCGAAGGTCCACCAGTAGTTCAGGTTGCGCGGCGTCGGATAGGCCACGAACGAGGAGTGGATCAGGCCGAAGATCGGAAGGCGCCGTTCGATCCACTTCAAGGCGGGGTTGCTCGGTTGGAAATCAGATGGTCCGCTCATTGATGCGATCCTGAAGAAGAAAAACGACGCGATGGGTCCAAGTGGAAGCTGAAATCCCGGAGGGGCCGGGACTTAGCCGATCTGGATTTTGGTGTCGGAAAGGAAGGCGTAAGGCGGCACCGCCAGGTTGGCGGGCGCCGGCCCCTGGCGGATACGACCGGAGGAGTCGTACTGCGAGCCGTGGCAGGGGCAGAAGAAGCCGTCGTAATTGCCTTCATGGGCGATCGGGATGCAGCCGAGATGGGTGCAGATGCCAATCACAACCAGCCACTGGTCGTGGCCGGCCTTGACGCGGGCCGAGTCGGGCTGCGGATCGGGCAGGCTCGAGAGCGCCACGCTCTGGGCCTCCTGGATCTGCTTTTTGGTGCGATGGCTGATGTAGATCGGCTTGCCGCGCCAGAAGACCTTGATGTCCTGGCCCTCTGCGATCGGCGTCAGATCGACCTCGATCGGCGCGCCGGCCGCGATCGTCGCGGCATCCGGGTTCATCTGCGCAACCAGCGGCCAGACGGTGGCGGCTGCGCCGACCGCGGCGGCAGCTCCGGTTGCAACAAAGAGAAAATCACGGCGTGTCGGATGGTCCGCCGAAGACGCTGTCGTCACGATTCCTAGCCCTTTCTTTTCTGCAGCCGGTGGAACCGCCCTGGAGACGCAGGACGCGCCCCAAGAAAGGCTGCCGGCGCCCGCGGCCCCCGCGGCGGCAGAAAACCGCTATTCCCCACCCCAAATGGCGGAACAGCAGTCCAGAATCGTTCTATTGGCACCCTTGCCGGACGAGCGCAAGCCCGCTATCGGCTCGCACACGTGCAATGCACGAAATCCGCGCCGAGCGATGTTTTATTGAGACAATTTCATCCGGACTTCACAGGCCGCCCGCACCATGCAGATCGCGCTGTTCCAGCCCGACATCCCCCAGAATACAGGGACGATTCTGCGCCTCTGCGCCTGCCTGGACGTGGCAGCCCATATCATCGAACCGGCGGGCTTCGACACCTCGGACAGGAATTTCCGCCGGGCGGGTATGGACTATCTCGACCATGTGCGGTTGAAGCGTCACGACTCATGGTCGAAATTCGAGGAATGGCGGGCCGAGGCCGGATGCCGGCTGGTGCTGTTCACGACAAGGGCGGCGAAATCCTATCTTGATTTCGCCTATACGGCCTCCGATGTCCTGCTGTTCGGGCGCGAGACGGCCGGGGTGACCGACGCGGTGGTGGCCGCCGCAGATGCGCGGCTGGTGATTCCGATCCGGCCGACCATGCGTTCGCTCAATGTGGCTGTCACGGCGGCCATGGCCGTCGGCGAGGCGCTGCGGCAGACCGGTTCGGGAATTGCCGGTTCGGCAACTTAAGGGATTTTTGGTGAGCTACGCGGTCAAGGAGATCTTTCTCACCCTGCAGGGCGAAGGCGCCCATGCGGGCCGCGCCTCCGTGTTCTGCCGCTTCGCCGGCTGCAACCTCTGGAGCGGCCGCGAGCAGGACCGCGCCGGCGCGGTCTGCAAGTTCTGCGACACCGATTTCGTCGGCACCGACGGCACGCTGGGCGGCCGCTATGCGACCGCCGAAGAGCTGGCCGGCACCATTGCCGCGCAGTGGACGGGAGGCGAGGCCGACCGCTACGTGGTCCTGACCGGCGGTGAGCCGCTGCTGCAGGTCGACGCGGCCTTGATCGATGCCCTGCACGGCCACGGCTTTGCGATCGCGATCGAGACCAACGGCACCATCGCCCCGCCCGACGGGCTCGACTGGATCTGCGTCAGTCCCAAGGCCGCGGCCGAGCTCGTGGTGCGCAAGGGGCACGAGCTCAAACTGGTCTATCCGCAGGTGGAGAACGCACCGGAGGATTTCGCCGGCCTCGCCTTCGAGCGCTTCTCGCTGCAGCCGATGGACGGCCCCGACGTGATCGAGAATACCGAGCGGGCGATCGCCTATTGCCTGAAGCACCCGCAATGGCGCCTTAGCGTGCAGACGCACAAGTCGCTCGGCATTAGATGAACTAACAGAATCGGATTGTTGAACGAGATGTGGGAATTGACGAAAGCGTTTCGGTTCGAGGCTGCGCACGCGCTGTCCGGAACGACCTTTGGCACCGCCAGCGAGGAGATTCACGGCCACTCGTTTCGAGCCGAAGTTACCGTCCGCGGCACGCCCGACCCCGCGACCGGTATGGTGGTCGATCTCGGCCTGCTCGAACGCGCCATGGCCGAGGTGCAGAAGACGCTCGACCATAAGTTCCTCAACAAGATCGAGGCGATCGGCGTGCCGACGCTGGAGAATCTGTCGCGCTTCATCTGGGAGCGGCTGCAACACGCAGGCAAGCTGAGCCGCGTCAGCGTCCATCGCGACAGCTGCAACGAGAGCTGCACATACTTCGGCCCGCAAGGTTAGTCATGCTGCCAACAGACCCCGCCATCATCGAGGACCGCAAGGCGCGTGCGCGCGGCTGGTTCGAGGCGCTGCGCAACGACATCTGCGCGGCCTTCGAGAAGCTCGAGGACGAAGCCCCGTCCACGCTTTATCCCGGCGCCGCCGGCCGGTTCGCGCGGACCCCCTGGGACCGCACCGACCACACCGGCAAGCCGGGCGGCGGCGGCGTGATGTCGATCATGAAGGGCCGGCTGTTCGAGAAAGTCGGCGTGCACTGCTCGACCGTGCACGGCGAGTTCGCCCCCGAATTCCGCGCGCAAATTCCAGGTGCCGCCGACGATCCGCGATTTTGGGCGTCGGGCATTTCGCTGATCGCGCATCTGCGCAATCCGAATGTGCCCGCCGTGCACATGAACACCCGCTTCGTCGTCACCACCAAGGCGTGGTTCGGCGGCGGCGCCGACCTGACGCCGGTGCTGAACCGCCGGCGCACCCAGGAGGACCCCGATACGGTCGCCTTCCATGCCGCGATGAAGGAAGCGTGCAGCGGGCCGAACGGCGTTGCCGACTACGACAAGTACAAGAAATGGTGCGACGAGTATTTCTATCTGCCACACCGCAAGGAAGCCCGCGGCATCGGCGGCATCTTCTATGACTGGCACGACAGCGGCGACTGGGAGGCCGATCTTGCCTTCACCCAGGACGTCGGGCGCAGCTTCCTGAAGATCTATCCCGACCTGGTGCGGCGCAATTTCGCGGCCGCCTGGAGCGCGGAGGATCGTGACGAGCAGCTGGTCCGCCGCGGACGCTATGTCGAGTTCAACCTGCTCTATGACCGCGGCACCATCTTCGGCCTGAAGACCGGCGGCAATGTGGATTCGATCCTGTCGTCGCTGCCGCCGGAGGTGAAATGGCCGTGATGAACCTGCCGCGCGCGATGCTGATCGACATGGATGACACCATCCTGTCGGCCTATGGACGCCCCGAGATCGCCTGGAACACGATCACCACCGAGTTCGCCGCGGAGCTGGCGCCCCTGCCCCCGGATCAGGTCGCGACGGCGCTATTGGCCTATGCGCGGCAATTCTGGTCGACCGCCGAGCCGATCTGGCGGATCAAGCTTGGCGAGGCGCGGCGGCTCACCGTGAAGGGCGGCTTCGCGGCGCTTGCGGCGGCCGGTCACCGCGCGCTGCCGGACGATCTTGCGGACCGCATCGCCGATCGCTTCACCGCCTATCGCGAGGAAGAGATGTTCGTCTTCCCCGGCGCGCATGAAGCGATCGATGCGTTGAAGGCGCTCGGCATCAAGCTCGCGCTGGTCACCAACGGCGCCGCCGACATGCAGCGCGCCAAGGTCGAGCGCTTCGCGCTCGGCCATCGCTTCGATCACATCCAGATCGAGGGCGAGCACGGCTTCGGCAAGCCGGAGGAGCGCGCCTACCTGCACGCGATGGAAGCACTCGGCGTCACCGCATCCGACACCTGGATGATCGGCGACAATCTCGAGTGGGAAGTCGTGGCGCCGCAGCGGCTTGGCATCTATGCGATCTGGATGGACGTGCACGGTGTCGGGCTGCCGCCGGGATCGACCATCAAGCCCGACCGCATCATCCGCTCGCTGAGCGAACTGGTTCCTGCCGCGCGCAAATAGCGCATCGCGGCCGTTTTCCACGTCAATTCCATTGAAGCTGGCGCCGGCCGTGATTTGACTGTCATCACCGGTCGCTAGCCTGCCGTCCGCGTCATCCAGCGCGGAGGAAAATCATGGAACTGAAACCAGGCGATGTTGTCATGCTGAAGTCCGGCGGCCATCCGATCACGGTCGTCGAAATCGACGAGGACAAGGTCGCGTGCCTGTGGATGGGTACGGACGGCGATCTGTTTCGCGAAACCTTGCCGCTTGTCGCACTCGAATCGACCGAGCTCGATCCGGAGGACGATGAAGAGGAAGACGACGAAGACGAGGACGACGCGGAAGAAGAAGACGACGAGGACGAAGACGACGACGGCGACCGCAAGAAGAAGCGCAAGGCGGCGTGAGATCCGTTGGCGCGATGCTGACTGGCAGATGCCGGCAGCATCGCCTCCATGCGACGTTCGACCGATCGTCGTTCAGCCAATCGTCACCGTGCCGCCGCTGACCACGGCGGCATCGAGACGTCGGCAAGAAAACTCAGAGAAAACTCAGAGAAAATTCAAAGCCGATGGTCGCGGGTGAAACGGGCCGCAGTCTGGTCGGCGATATCAGACAGCATCTTCGGCTCCAGCGGAAAGTTCGCGGCCAACCAGGCATCCTCCGCCAGGGTCAGGACATGTCCGAGTGCCGGTCCCTCGGCAATGCCGCGCGCGATGAAATCCGACGCCCGCAACGGAAAGTGCGGCGCGCGCCAGCGCTCCGGCAGCGTGGCGAGCGCGCGCCATTGATCGACATCCTGGTCCGCGCCGGTTCGCGCCCAGGCCAATAGCACCCGGTCGCGATACGGCTCCTCGTCGAGCCGGTAGAGCCTGCGCCTGGCATGCGCCTCGTCCATGCCGGGCAAGCGCCACCAGCGATGGCCCATCGAATCGAGCGCCTTGGCCTCGGCGTTGGAGAGCCGCAGCCGGCCGGCGATGCGCCGCGCGTCCTCGGTCACGGCGACCGTCAGCGCGGCGAGCCTTCGCATCGCGCTCGGCGCGAGCTTCATCAGCCGCTCGATCTCGATCATCGCCGCAAGCGGGCCGGTATAGGCGACGCCGCCGAACAGCGGCTGCAGCAAGCCACCGTCACCCATCGCGACCACTGCACTTGCGGCGCCGTTCGCGACCACGAGCTTGAGCATCTCCATGCGGATCCGCTCGGCGGAGAGGCCGGCCAATCCGGCGCGCCCGCCGATGCAGGCGAGATAGCCGGCGCGATCGACCTCGCCCGCGCCATAGGCGGCATGGAAACGGAAGAAGCGCAGGATGCGCAGATAGTCCTCGGCAATCCGCTGCGCGGGATCGCCGATGAAGCGCACGCGCCTCGCCTCGATGTCGGCGAGGCCGCCGACGTGATCGTGCACGACGCCCGAGGCGTCGACCGACAGGCCGTTGATGGTAAAGTCGCGCCGCTCGGCGTCACGCACCCAGTCGCGACCGAACGCCACCCTGGCCTTGCGGCCATAGGTCTCGGTATCCTCGCGCAGCGTCGTCACCTCGAAGGGCTGGCTGTCGACGACCAGGGTCACCGTGCCGTGCTCGATGCCGGTCGGCACGCTCTTGATGCCCGCCCGCTTGGCGCGGCGGATCACCTCCTCCGGCAGCGCCGTGGTGGCGATGTCGATGTCGGCGAGCGGAATCTGCATCAAGGCGTTGCGCACGGCCCCACCGATCACCCGCGCTTCCTCGCCGTCGGCGTTGAGCAGGTCGAGCACGCGCGCCGCAGGCCCCGAAGCGAGCCATGGCGCGTCGGACAACAGGCGCACCTCGCTCATTTCTCAACTCCCGGCACCAGCTTGCCGTTTTCGATATGGGCTGGAACGTAGGTCGAATTCGGCGGCGCGCCAGTCAATTCGGCCAGCAGCACGAAGCTCACGATGACCATCACCAGCGCCACCAGCGTCAGCTTTGCGATCATGTCGAGCGGCCATGACGCCGGCAGCGTCACGCCGGACCGCGTCGCGATGAGGAAGATGGCATAGACCGCGAAGGGGACCAGAAAGATTCCGATCTCGGTCAATACCGTGCGGATCATGACAGATAGATCCGCTCATACAGCACGCGCAGAATGCCCGCGGTCGCGCCCCAGATGTAGCGCTCGGCGAACGGCATCGCGTAATAGGACCGGTCCATGCCGCGGAATTCCTTGGTGTGGATCTGATGATTCTCGGGATTCATCAGGAAGGCGAGCGGCACCTCGAACGCATCGACCACCTCCGCCTCGTTGATCGCAAGCGTGAAGCCCGGCTTCACCTTGGCGACCGTCGGCAGGATGCGGAAGCCGAACGCGGTGCCATAAAGGTCGAGATAGCCGACCGGGTCGATGAATTCCCGCTTCAGCCCGACTTCCTCGCAGGCCTCGCGCAGCGCGGCATCGAGCGGCGAGGCGTCGGTGGCGTCGATCTTGCCGCCGGGAAACGAGATCTGGCCGGCATGGCTCGACAGATTGGGTGAGCGCTGCGTCAACAGCACGGTCGGCTCGGGGTGATCGACCACCGGGATCAGCACCGCGGCCGGCCGCACCGGCTGCTCCTGCGCCACGATCTCGAGCATGCGGTCGTTGCCGGAATCTCCGGTGCGCGGAATGATATGCGGATCGACCAGGCCCGGCGGCACATCGAAAGTGAGCCGCGTGCGGGCCCGCGCGAAGAATTCCGTCGAGCTGATCGTCGCCGGCTCCACCTTCAGCAACGGCTCGTTCAAAGTGCGTCCCTCACCTGACTGGCATCGGCCATCGCGAAGAATTCGCCGCCGGACTCGATGCCGAACATCTCCTGACCATCGACCATCCGCTGCTCGCCCATGTCAACCAGATCGTAGTAGAGCGCACGGGTGACCTTGGCCCACAAATCGGCGCGGACGTGCAGATAGGGCGTCAATCCGCCGTCCTCGGCCGCCTCGAATCTGAGGCCGTGGCCTTTTTCGCAATCGACCCAATCGTCGACATTGGTGCGGAACCTGAGCAGGCGGCCGCGCGCGTCTTCCCCGGCCTGCATTTCCACCGCAAGGAACGGCGCGTCATCGACACGGATGCCGACCTTCTCCACCGGTGTCACGAGAAAGTGCTTGCCGTCCTCGCGCTTCAGAATCGTGGAGAACAGCCGCACCAGCGCGGGGCGGCCGATCGGCGTTCCCATGTAGAACCAGGTGCCGTCAGGCGCGATTCGCATGTCGAGATCGCCGCAGAATGGCGGATTCCACAGGTGAACCGGCGGCAGGCCCTTGCGTCCGGCCGGACCCGATGTCGCAGCTTGATTGGCGGCCGTGGTGAGCCCTTCGAGACCCTTGCTCCCGAGGCCCGTAGTTTCCCTGCCGGAATCGCTCTGCCCTTGCTTCGCCATTGTTTGCCTTAAGGTTTCCTACCTTCAATCTGGCACGTTTGGTGCACATATCCTGAGATGTGGTCGGGATGTCATTCTCGCCACATCGTGATGCCGTTCATACCCTGAAACACCGATAAGGTGGGGATAGTTTAATTCAACGAATACATGGCCTTCGCTCAGGTTTAGCATGAGGGCCGAGATGACGACAGATGATGACGTCGCGCCGATGTGCGCGCATCGTCAAAAAGGAGCGGATCGAATGGCTGGTGCAGACAGCGTCGAGAAACTGGAGGATGTGATCGTCCGTTCGGCCGAGCAGGTCGCGGGCCAGATCAAGGCCGCCAAGGAAGCGGTCTCCACCGTCATCTTCGGCCAGGAGCAGGTGATCGAAAACACCCTGGTGACGATTCTGTCGGGCGGCCACGCGCTGTTGATCGGCGTGCCCGGCCTCGCCAAGACCAAGCTGGTCGAGACCCTCGGCGTCACGCTCGGCCTCGATGCCAAGCGCATTCAGTTCACCCCCGACCTGATGCCGTCGGACATTCTCGGCGCCGAAGTGCTCGACGAGAGCTCGGCGGGCAAGCGTTCGTTCCGCTTCATCGCAGGTCCCGTGTTCGCGCAGTTGCTGATGGCCGACGAGATCAACCGCGCCAGCCCGCGCACCCAGTCGGCGCTGCTGCAAGCCATGCAGGAGCAGCACATCACCATTGCCGGCGCGCGGCATGATTTGCCAAAGCCGTTCCACGTGCTCGCGACACAGAACCCGCTGGAGCAGGAAGGCACCTATCCGCTGCCCGAGGCGCAGCTCGACCGCTTCCTGATGGAAATCGACGTCGACTATCCCGACCGCGACGCCGAGCGGCGCATCCTGTTCGAAACCACCGGCGCAGAAGAGGCAGCGGCCAAGCCGTCGATGGACGCCGAGACGTTGCTCACCGCGCAACGCCTGGTGCGGCGGCTGCCGGTCGGTGATTCCGTGGTCGAGGCGATCCTGACGCTGGTCCGCGCCGCGCGTCCCGGCACCGAGGGCGGCGGGGCCGGCAAGCTGATCGCATGGGGCCCGGGTCCGCGCGCCAGCCAGGCCTTGATGCTCGCGGTGCGCGCCCGTGCATTGCTCGACGGGAGACTCGCGCCGTCGATCGACGACGTGCTCGATCTCGCCGAGCCCGTGCTCAAGCACCGCATGGCGCTGACCTTCTCGGCGCGCGCCGAGGGTCGCACCATTCCCGACGTGATCAAGCAACTGAAGACCCGGATCGGTTGATGGCCGCAGACAACAGGCACCAGAACGAGGAGATCCTTGCGGTTCGACGTGCCGATGGCGAAAGCCGAACGCTCGCCGCATCGCTGCCGCGTCTGGTGCTTGAGGCCCGCCGTGTCGCCGCCAACGTCATCCATGGCCTGCACGGCCGCCGCCGCGCCGGGTCGGGCGAGAATTTCTGGCAATACCGCCGCTTCGTCTCCGGCGAGCCGTCGCAGCGCGTCGACTGGCGCCGCTCGGCACGCGACGACCATCTCTATGTCCGCGAGCAGGAGTGGGAAGCCGCGCACACGGTGTGGATCTGGCCCGACCGCTCGCCGTCGATGGCCTTTGCCTCGCGCGAGGCGCGCGACAGCAAGCTGGAGCGCGGACTGATCGTAGCCTTCGCGCTCGCAGAGTTGCTCGTTGCGGGCGGAGAACGCGTCGGCATTCCCGGCCTGCTGAATCCGACGGCAAGCCTCAACGTGATCGACAAGATGGCGGAAGCGATGTTGCACGACGAGAAGACGCGCGCGAGCCTGCCGCCGTCCTTCGTGCCGTCGTCGCTGGCCGAAGTCGTCGTGTTGTCGGATTTCTGGTCGCCGATCACGGAGATCACGGCGATGCTGGCCGGGCTTTCCTCCTCCGGCGCGCACGGCACCCTGATCCAGGTCGTCGATCCCGCCGAAGAGACCTTTCCCTATTCCGGCCGCGTCGAATTCGTCGAGCCGGAGATCGGCAGCGTCATCACCGCGGGCCGCGCCGAGAGCTGGGCGAGCGACTATGTCGCCCGGGTCGCACTGCATCGCGACCAGATCCGCGGCGAGACCAACCGGCTCGACTGGCTGTTCTCGACCCACACCACCAGCCGCTCCGCGGCCGAGCTGCTGTTGTTCCTGCATGCCGGCATGATGGTGAGCAAGGGCGGCGGCCGCTCAACCGTCAAGGCGGGACGCAGCGCATGATCGCAGGCCTCCCCCTCTCCTTTGCCGAACCGCTGCTGCTGCTGGGGCTGGTCAGCCTGCCGGTGCTGTGGTGGCTGTTGCGCGTGATGCCGCCGCGGCCGCGCCGGATCGAGTTTCCGCCGACGCGGCTGTTGTTCGACATCGCGCCCAAGGAGGAGACGCCGTCGCGCACGCCGTGGTGGCTGACGCTGCTGCGGCTCGCCGCCGCCGCGCTCGTCATCTTCGCCGCTGCCGGCCCGATCTGGAATCCGCAGACCGGCGTTGCCGCCGGCAAATTGCCGCTGGTGATCCTGCTCGACGACGGCTGGAGCGCGGCCTCGAGCTGGGACGCGCGGATCAGGGCCGCCGACGAACTGATCGCCAACGCCGACAGCGACCGCCGCGGCGTCGCGCTGGTGCCGCTGTCCGAGCCCGCGCGCGACATCACGCTGATGCCAGCCGGCGCCGCGCGCGTCGCGCTGCGCCAGTTCGCGCCGAAGCCCTACTCGGTCGATCGGGTTGAAACCCTCGGCGCGCTTGGACGTTTCCTCAAGTCGACCGGCGACTGCGACATCGCCTGGCTGTCCGACGGCGTCGACACCGGACGCGGCAGCGAATTCACCGAGGGGCTCGGCAAGGTGATCGAGAGCCGCAATCTGACGATCTATGCGGGCGGAGCGCAGTCGGCGCAGGCGCTGGTCGCGGCCGAGAACGCCGCCGCCAAGATGACGGTGAAGGTGCTGCGCACCGAGAGCGGCATCGCGGCGGGAACGGTGCGCGCGGTCGACGCCAAGGGCTCGCCGATCGGCGAGGCGCGCTACACATTCGGACCGCAGGATCGCGAGACCGAAGCCGCCTTCGATCTTCCGGTCGAATTGCGCAACGACATCGCACGGCTCGAAATCTCCGGCGAGCATTCGGCCGGCGCCGTGCAGCTGCTCGACCGGCGCTGGCGCCGCCGCGCCATCGGCGTGGTCTCGGGTGCGAGTAACGACACCGCGCAGCCACTGTTGGCGTCGACCTTCTATCTCTCCCGCGCGCTATCGCCATTCGCCGATGTCAGGCTCGGCGATCGCGGCGCGCCACAGCAGGTGATCGGGCAATTCCTCGACCAGCGGCTGCCGATGATCGTGATGGCCGACGTCGGCACGCTGTCGCCGGAGATCCGCGACCGGCTCAATGCCTGGATCGAGCAAGGCGGCGTGCTGGTGCGCTTCGCAGGTCCGCGCCTCGCCCAGGCCGATGACGACCTCGTTCCCGTCAAGCTCCGCCGCGGCGGACGCACGCTCGGCGGCAGCCTGACCTGGGAGAAGCCGCAGCACATGGCCTCGTTCGCCGCCGATGGCCCGTTCTCGGGCCTCACCGTGCCGAAGGACATCACCGTCAACCGCCAGGTGCTGGCCGAGCCCGACGCCGTGCTCTCGACCAAGAGCTGGGCCTCGCTGGAGGACGGTACGCCGCTGGTCACCGGCGAGCGTCGCGGCAAGGGCGTGGTCAGCCTGTTCCATGTCGGCGCCGACATGCGCTGGTCGGATCTGCCGATGTCCGGCACCTTCGTCGAGATGCTGCGTCGGCTGATCGACATGTCCGGCTACACCTCGAAGCCCGGCCCCGGCGTCGCCAGCGATCCCAATGCCGAGACGGTTGCGCCGCTGCGCACACTCGACGGCTTCGGCGTCTTCGGCCCGCCGCCCTCGAGCGCCAAGCCGATGTCGGCGGACTATCGCGATCGTGGCACTGCCGACCATCCGCCCGGCTTCTACGGCACTGCCGAGAGCCCGATCGCGGTCAACACGCTCGCCTCCGCCGATCGCATCGCGCCGCTCGACACCTCGGCCCTGCGCGCGACGCGTGCGAGCTACACCAACGCCGAACCGCGCGATTTGCGCGGCATCATGCTGTCGACGGCGCTGGCGCTGTTCCTGCTCGATGCGATCGTGGTGGCCATGCTCGGCGGCGGCCTTGCCGCGCTGATCCGGCGGCGCGCGGCACCGGCCATGCTCGCGTTGGCCTTCATCCTTGCGACCACGATGGTGCCCTCGCCGAGCCGTGCGCAGAACGCCAGCAGCGACGACTTCGCCATCAAGGCGGTGTCGCAGACGCGGCTGGCCTACGTCGTGACCGGCAATGCCGACGTCGATTCCATCGTCAAGGCGGGGATGTCCGGACTGACGCTGTTCCTCGGACAGCGCACCGCGCTGGAAGCCGGCGATCCCGTCGGCATCGATCCCGCGCGCGACGAGCTGGCGTTCTTTCCCCTGATCTATTGGCCGATCGTGCCGGGCGCGCCGAAGCCGCCGCAGGACGCCATCAACAAGATCGACGCCTACATGAAGCAGGGCGGCACCGTCATCTTCGATACCCGTGATGCCGTCGAAGCGCCGCCGGGTGACAACGGCTCATCGCAAACGCCCGGCATGCAGACGCTGCGCGAATTGCTGTCGACCCTCGACGTGCCGGAGCTCGAGCCGGTGCCGCGCGAGCACGTGCTGACCAAGACGTTTTATCTGCTGCGCGACTTCCCCGGCCGCTTCAACTCCGGCCAGACCTGGGTCGAGGCGCTGCCGCGCGAGGACGACGACGAGGCTGCGCAGCGCCCGGCGCGCGGCGGCGATGGCGTCTCGCCGATCATCATCACGTCGAACGACCTCGCCGGCGCCTGGGCGATCCGCCCCGACGGCCAGCCGATGCTGCCGCTGACGCCGGGCGAGCCGCGCCAGCGCGAATTCGCCTTCCGGGCCGGCGTCAACATCGTGATGTACACGCTGACCGGCAACTACAAGGCCGACCAGGTGCACGCGCCTGCCTTGATCGAGCGGCTGGGACAATAGAGATGCAAGTGCTTCAGCTGCCAACACCGTCATTCCGGGATGGTCCGAAGGACCAGACCCGGAATCTCGAGATTCCGGGTTCGATGCTTTCGCATCGCCCCGGAATGACGGAGTGACGTCATGAACTACGGTATCGCGTTCACACCGCTGGTTCCTTCGCTCGTGCTGTGGCTTGCGCTCGGCGCGATCGTCGTCATTGCCGTACTGCTGCTGGTGTCGCGCGCGCGGGGCGCCGCGGTGCGGGTCGCGGCGCTGGCGCTGATCCTGCTGGCACTGGCCAATCCCTCCTTCACCCGCGAGGACCGCGAGCCGCTGTCCTCGGTCGCTGCCGTCGTGGTCGACAAGAGCCCGAGCCAGAATTTCGGCACGCGCAACCAGGAGACCGACAAGGCGCGGCAGGCGCTGGTCGACAGCCTGAAGCAGATCAAGGGCCTCGAGGTCCGCGTCGTCGAGGCCGGTCAGGCCGATGGCGAGACCGATGGCACAAAACTGTTCGGCGCGCTGACGTCGGCGCTGTCGGACGTTCCGGTCGAGCGCGTCGCCGGCGCCTTCATGATCACCGATGGCCGCGTGCACGACATTCCCGCCAACGCCCAGGCGCTCGGCTTCCAGGCGCCGGTGCATGCGCTGATCACCGGCCGCAAGGACGAGCGCGACCGCCGCATCGCGATCACCGCCGCGCCGCGCTTCGGCATCGTCGGCCAGACCCAGACCATCACCTTTCGGCTCGACGACCAGGGCGTCACCGGCGAGCGCGCCAAGGTCACGATCCGCCGCGACGGCGAAGTGATCAACGAGCGCACGCTGACCAGCGGCCAGACCTCGAGCGTCGACATCGACATCAAGCACGCCGGGCCCAACATCGTCGAGATCGAGGCCTCGCCGCTCGAGAACGAGCTGACGCCGGTCAACAACCGCGCCGTGGTCGCGATCGACGGCGTGCGCGACAAGCTGCGCGTGCTGCTGGTGTCCGGCGAGCCGCATTCCGGCGAACGCACCTGGCGCAACCTCCTGAAGTCCGACCCCAGCGTCGATCTCGTGCACTTCACCATTCTGCGTCCGCCGGAGAAGCAGGACGGCACGCCGATCAACGAGCTGTCGCTGATCGCATTTCCGACCCGCGAGCTGTTCCAGCAGAAGATCAACGAATTCCAGCTGATCATCTTCGACCGCTACGCCCGCCAGGGCGTGCTGCCGATCGCCTATTTCGACAACATCGCGCGCTATGTCCGCGCCGGCGGCGCGGTGCTGGTCTCCGCCGGCCCCGACTACGCCTCGACCACCAGCATCTGGCGCACGCCGCTGGACTCGGTGCTGCCGGCCGAACCGGTCGGCGTGACCGAGAAGCCGTTCTACGCGCATCTGAGCGATGCCGGTAAGCGCCATCCGGTGACGCGCGGGCTGGAAGGCTCGAATGCCGAGCCGCCGCATTGGAGCCGGTTCTTCCGCACCGTCGATACCCGCAACGCGATCAATCCGCCGGTCATGACCGGAGCCGACGGCAAGCCGCTGCTGCTGCTGTCGCGCTTCGGCGAAGGCCGCGTCGCGCTGCTGCTCTCGGACCACATCTGGCTGTGGGCGCGCGGCTACGAGGGCGGCGGCCCGCATCTCGATTTGTTGCGGCGGGTGTCGCACTGGCTGATGAAGCAGCCCGACCTCGACGAAGAGGCGCTGCGCATGCAGGTGCAGGGCAAGGATCTCATGGTGGTGCGCCAGACCATGGCCGACACCGTCTCGCCGGTCACCGTGACGTCGCCGAGCGGCACCACGCATGAACTGACGCTCACCGCCGGCGATCCCGGCGAGTGGCGCGCGACGCTGCCCGCCAACGAACTCGGCCTGTGGCAGGCCACCGACGGCACGCTGAAGGCGCTAATCAATGTCGGCCCGACCAACCCAAAGGAATTCTCGGAGGTCACCTCGACCACCGACATGCTGAAGCCGCTGGCGCAGGCAACCGGCGGCGACGCCCGGCGCATCGTCGACGGTTCGAGCCTCGACATGCCGCGCGTCGTGCCGGTACGCTCCTCCTCGATCTTCCGCGGCGACGGCTGGCTCGGCGTCAAGATGCGCGACGCCAGCGTCGTGAAGGGTGTCGGCGTGCTGCCGATGTTCGCCGGCCTGGTCGGCCTGCTGCTGTTGCTCGGCGCGTTCGCGGCAACATGGCTGCGCGAGGGACGCTGAGTCCGGCCGGGCTCACGTCTGCGTTGCATCAAGCACACACAGGCAATGCATCGACACGGATTGTCTGAACGCCGGTTGACATCGCGCACGCTATCCGATGTTATAATGTAACATCGGGGCGCTGGGATGTTGATGCGCTCCCGATTGGGCGGGCGTCATCAGGCATGCAGTGGTTCCGGCGACACATCAAGACTGGCTCGCGGCTGGCGCTGTTCGCGCTCGCCGTCCAGTTCATGCTGTCGTTCGGGCATTTCCATCCGATCGCGGCTGCGCAAGCGGCGCCCGCAGTCCAGACCGGGCTGTCGCTGGTCGATCTCGCCTATATCGGGACCTCGGCGACGCCGGACCTCGCGGTCCAGGTGACCGGGACGCCACAGCCCGCCAATCCCGACAACGACCGGCATCCGGCCGACAATTGCGCGATCTGCGCCGTCATCTCGCTCGCGAGCAGCATGCTGTTCACGGCGCCGCCGGTGCTGTTGCTGCCGGAAGCCGTCGAGCTTCTGTTCCGAACCACCAATGCCGAATTCCTCCATCTGAAGTCGGCGCCTGCGGCCTTTCATTCCCGCGCCCCTCCCCTGTCCTGACATCGACTGGTTGCTGCACGCCCTGAGCGGACGGCCGCGTCACATGCGGCCTGCTCCAGCGGGGCAAATCGGGATCGATCCGTCATTTCGACGGGCCCTGGATCGGGACTTGGATCGGGACAATGACACTTCAGAAGAAACGAGCATTCCACATCGGGAGCGCGAGCTGGCTATTGCTGGGCGCAATGAGTAGCGGCGCGCTGGCCCAGGAGACGCCGACGCAACTGCCTGACATCACCGTGACGGCGCCGAGCCCGATCCAGCGGCACCGGACTGCGCCGACGCGCACGCCGACCCGTGTTGCTCGGGCTGCGCCGAGCCGCAGCCGCGAACGCGCCGCCGCGGTACAACCGGCGCCCGCAGCGGCGGCGCCAGCACCGCAGCAGGGCGTGCTGCCCGTCGTCACCGATCAGTTCGCCACCGTCACCGTGATCCCGAACGAGGAACTGCGGCGCTCCGGCGCCGCCACGCTCGGCGATCTGCTGTTCTCGAAGCCCGGCATCACCGGTTCGAGCTTCGCCCCCGGCGCATCCAGCCGGCCGATCATCCGCGGCCTCGACGTCAACCGCGTCGGCATTGTCGAGAATGGTCTCGGCGGTGGCGGCGCCTCGGATCTTGGCGAAGATCATTTCGTGCCGATCGATCCGCTCTCGACCAATCAGATCGAGGTGGTGCGCGGCCCGGCCGCGCTGCGTTACGGCTCGACCTCGATCGGCGGCGTAGTGAGCGCCACCAACAACCGCATCCCCGATGCGATGCCGACCTGCACGGCGGCGCCGTTCCAATCCTACGGGCTGCCGGTGAAGGCGCCGCTGGCCGATGCCGGCGGCCCGGGTTGCCTCAATGTCGAGACCCGCACGTCGGTGAGCTCGGTCAATCGCGGCGTCGACGGCGGCATGCTGCTGGACGCCGGCGGCAACAATGTCGCCGTGCATGCCGACGTCTATGGCCGCACCACCAGCGACTACAGCATTCCGAGCTACCCTTATCTGTTCGTCCCGGGCCAGCCGTTCAATGGACGCCAGCCGAACTCCGCGACGCAGTCGGACGGCGCGTCAGTCGGCGCCTCCTATTTCTTCCAGGGCGGCTTTATCGGCGCGGCGATCACCCAGAACGACTCGCTCTACCACATCCCCGGTATCGACGGCGCCGATCACCAGACCCGGATCGACGCGCACCAGACCAAGATCGCGGTCAAGGGCGAGTACCGGCCCGATGCCGCGGCGATCGACGCCGTGCGGTTCTGGGTCGGCGCGACCGACTATCGCCACAACGAGATTGGCCTTGCCGATCCGGCCGATCCATTGAGCGACGGCGTGAGACAGACCTTCACCAACAAGGAGCAGGAGGCGCGCGTCGAGGTGCAGATGATGCCGTTCAACGCGCGCTTCGCCACCGTGACCACGGCATTCGGCCTGCAGGGTGGGCACCAGGAGCTGACCGCCCCGAGTCCGGACGATCCGACCAGCCCGCTCAACGGATTATGGGACCCCAACAAGAACAACAGGGTCGCCGGTTACGTGTTCAACGAGCTGAAGTTCACCGACACCACCAAAGCACAGATTGCCGGGCGGATCGAACACGTCGATCTCTCCGGCACAACGCCGGCCTTCATTCCCCCCGTGTTCGACGTGGCCACCGACCCCGCAAGCATCGGTCCAGCGACACCGCAAAATCCCAGTTTCACACCCAAGAGCGGCAGCATCGGCTTGATCCAGAATCTGCCGTGGGATCTGGTAGCAAGCGCGACCGCCCAATACGTCGAACGCGCGCCGAAACCGGCCGAGCTCTTCTCGCGCGGCCCACACGATGCGACCGGCACGTTCGACATCGGCAATCCCAATCTCGGCATCGAAACCGCAAAATCGATCGAGATCGGATTACGGCGGGCGACCGGACCGCTGCGGTTCGAACTCACCGGCTACTACACCAGGTTCGACGGCTTCATATTCCGCCGGCTGACGGGCAACACGTGTGACGAGAGCGCGTGCCAGCTCGGCCCCGGCCTCGAACTGAACCAGGCGCGCTACTCGCAGCGTGACGCGATCTTCCGCGGCGCCGAATTCCAGAGCCAGTTCGACATCGGCCCGCTCAACGGCGGCATCTGGGGCATCGAGAACCAGTTCGACGTGGTGCGCGCCACCTTCACCGACGGCACCAACGTGCCGCGGATTCCACCGGTGCGGCTTGGCGGCGGCTTCTACTGGCGCGACAGCAACTGGCTGACCCGCATCAATCTGGTGCACGCCTTCGCGCAGAACGACATCGCTGTCATCGGCGAGACCCCGACCGCGGGCTACAATCTCCTCAACGCGGAGATCACCTACAACACCAAGCTGAATTCGTCATGGATCGGCGCGCGCGAGATGACGCTTGGTCTGGTCGGCAACAACCTGCTCAACCAGAACATCCGCAACTCCGTCTCCTATACCAAGGACGAGGTGCTGATGCCGGGCCTCGGCATACGGGCGTTCGCCAACCTGAAGTTCTGAGACGTGCGTATCCCTCTGCCGCCAGCGGCAGAGGGAATTTGCGATCACGTAGCCCGGATGAAGCGCAGCGCGATCCGGGGGGACTGCTCCCGCGGTGAGACTGATCCCGGATTTCGCTTCACTCCATCCGGGCTACGAGCGTCTCTGAAGGGAGCTGCGTAACCTGCTCGGTCTGGACGATCAGTGGCCGACAACGACTTCGCTGATCTGGATCACCGGCTGCTGATCGGTGTAGTTCGGGATGTCGCCCAATATCTCCTGGGCGTGCTTGCCCATGCCGGCCGCGAAGGCCTCAACCGAGTCGCAGAAGATGTGGCACATTCCGACATAGGTTGCAGGTTGCCCCGGCGCGCCGCCGGCGATGCCCTTGTCGACGGTGTAGTATTTGCATGCGTCGCCCAGCCGCGCCTTCACCAGCGGCATGTGCTTGTCGCGATAATAGTCGTGATCAAAGCGTGCGCCTGGATTGTTCGGATACATCACACTGACTTTGATCATGGCGCGCACTCTCCCTGTTGATATGACATGCGCCGGTCTTGTCCCGGCGCTTGCCTCAACTGTGCTTCAGTTTCCGATGGTGCGCAACCGTTCCGGCACCGCTCGCGCGGAGTCAGATCGCCTTGGTCCAGTCCGGCTGGATCGGCCCGGACACACCCTCGAATGCGCCGTCGACCAGTTCCATGACAAGCAGGCGACTGTAATCCACCGGGCCGGGCATGGTCATCCGCCCCTTCGGGACCGGCTTGAAGCCGACCCGCGCGTAGTATGGCTCATCGCCGACCAGCACGATCAGGCGGTGGCCCTTGGCGCGGGCGTCGTTGATCGCACGCTCGAGCAGCGCACGGCCGACGCCGCGGCTGCGGAACGGCGGCTCGACCGTCAACGGCCCAAGCATCAGGGCCGGCGTATCGCCGATCGTGACCGGCAGCTGGCGCACCGAGCCGACCAGCAGCGTGCCGATCCGCGCCGTGAAGGAGACATCGAGCAGATGATCGACATGCTCGCGCAGCCGGTAGGCGCTGAGCACGAAGCGGCCAGGCCCGAAGGTGCGCTCGTGCAGACGCTCGATCGCCTGGGCGTCTTTCGGGGTCTCGGGCAGGATGGTCAGGGACAATTCGGTCATTGTGGGGCGCGGGATAGCATCTGGCGCGGGCGCGGTCCATCACCGCCATGTCGCCGTCGGCGGCTTGCCCTCGAGCACCTCCGCGATCCGCAGCCGCGTGCCCGGGGTGGTCTCGTCAGGCAGATCAGCCGGATCGAAGAAGCCGCAGGCCACGATCTCGCGATTCGGCTCCGGCAGGCGGTCCTGCCGGTAGTTCCTGACGACGTAGACCGCGACATGATCGCGCGGCGAGACGTGGCTGTTGTGGAAGATGCCGTGCAGCACCGGCTCGCCCTTGAGCTCGATCCGCCCCTCCTCCTCCAATTCGCGCCGCAGCGACTCGATAAAACTTTCGCCGACCTCGACCCCGCCGCCGGGCAGGTACCAGCCATGGACGTAGCTGTGCTTGACTAGGAACACCCTGTTGTCGGCATCGAGCACGACGGCACGGACCCCGAGCGTCATGCTGCGGACGAGCCGCCAGTAGAAATGAAACACCCATCTGATCTGCGGCTCGTAGCGCTTGCGTAAATCGAGCAGGACCGTCACTGAACCCTCGACATCATGGTGTTTGATCCGTGCATTGATCCTTGCGCGCCTGCGCAGCTCTTGCCAATACAGGGCAGGACGTTCGGGATAGCACGACATGACCGGCTGCCGGCCACTTTTCGCGGACAATCCGAAGGGATTCGCATGATGGCGGCGTTCCGCCTCGCGCATCTGTCGGACCCGCATTTGCCGCCCCTGCCGGCGGCGCGGCTGCGCGATCTCGCCGGCAAGCGCGCCTTCGGCTACCTGAACTGGACGCGCAACCGTCACAAATATCACCGCCGCGACGTGCTCGACGCGCTGGTGTCGGACATGCAGGCGCAGCAGCCGGACCACATCGCCGTGACCGGCGACCTAGTCAATCTGGCGCTGGACGCCGAGTTCAATCCGGCCCGGCAATGGCTGGAGGGTGTAGGTCCGCCCACCGACGTCACCGTGGTCCCCGGCAACCACGACGCCTATGTGCGCACGACCCGGCATCGCTTCGTCAGTCACTTCGGCGACTATCTGCGCGGCGACGCCGACGGCGCGGCAACGCATTTTCCGTTCGTGCGCCGCCGCGGGCCGCTGGCGCTGATCGGCGTCTCCTCGGCGGTGCCGACCCCGCCGCTGATGGCGACCGGCTGGCTCGGCCATGCCCAGCTCGATGCGCTTGATGCGATCCTCGCACAGCTGTCGCAGGAGGACGCCTTCCGCGTCCTCCTGGTGCATCACCCGCTGCACTCCGACGGCCGCGCCAAGCGCCTGACCGATTCGCATCAGCTGCTGGCGCTGCTCAGGCGCCACGGCGTCGAGCTGGTGCTGCACGGCCACGACCACATCCATTCGACGATGTGGTTCGACGGCCCGGAGCGGAAGATCCCGGCGATCGGCGTGCCGTCGGCATCGGCGCTGGCGCGCAAGCACTATCCGGCGGCGGCCTACAATTTGTTCACGATCGAGCGTGACGGCAATGGCTGGCGCTGCGAGCAGACCGTGCGCGGGCTCGGTGATCACGCCGGCATTCGCGAATTGAAGCAAGCACGACTAGCCTAATCGCCGCCCCCGCCGCCGCCACACCCACCGCCGCAACCGCCGCCGCTGTCACCGCCGCCACCATCGTCACCGCCATCGCTGCCACTGCTCCCGTCGCTGCCGGCATCGCCGAACCCGGCTGACGATCCGTCGATCGACGAGTCGGAGAAATCGCCGCCGCAATAGGGACTGCTGCTACCGATGCCGCTGCGGCGCAGCGCCTCGCAGTCGGTGTGATAGATGAAGCCGTTCGCGATGTTCAGCTTGGCGTCGAGCGCGAACAGCAGCGGCAGCCGGGTCGGCCTGACCGGATCGATGTTCTCGTATTTGCAGCAGTACCACCAGACCCGCCGCAGCCCCTCATTGCTCCTGCGCCGCTCCTTCACCAGAACGACCGCGGGGGTGTGATGCAGGAAGCCGCCGAAGGCGCGGCGGCAGAACGCGTCGTATTCGCGGGTGTAGAGAATGAATTCGTGCCAGAGGTCGTCGGCCGCTTGCGAGGGCATCGAGACGTAACGCTTGCCGCTCATCAGATAGGCGAGGAAGAACTGCCGCAGGCCGCGCGAGACCAGCGCGCTGTCCTTGCGGGTGAAGCCGGGGTGACGCTTCTCGAGCCGCGCCAACAGGCCCGCCGGCCAGTGAAAGGTGCGGATGTATTCGGCGCGACGCAATTTCTGCCACTTGCCGAACAGCACGGCGCTGCCGACCACCGCGGCGGCCGCCAGGACGCCGAAAAATGCCGAGGCGGGTGTTATGACCACGATGCCCCGCCCCTTGAGCGGCTAGAAGTTTTGCAAGCTCGCATACAGCGCGAGACCGAACAGCGCGAGCGCGCCCATGACGAAGCCGAACACGAACATGCCGATCCCGCCGCGGCGCCTCGGCGGCGTCACCGGCACGGGCGGCGGCGCCGGCGGCTCGGCAACCGGAAGCGGCGTTGCCACCATCGCATGCTCGCGCTCGATCAGGCGGCGCGCGACATAATCGGTGACGGCATCGACGATCGCGGCCACGTCATGCGATTCGGCGAGCACGATGCGGCCAAACCTCGTGTCCTGCACGAAGCGGTAGATCCGCTTGTCGCGCCCCATCAGCACATGCGCGACGACGTCGATCCACAGCCGCGGCGTCTCGCCCTGGCTGATGCCGCGGTCGAACAGATCGACCTTGTCCGGCACCTGCGCGAACAGCGGATCGAGCGCATCGTTGAGGATCTCGAGCCGCGCCACCTCGGCGTCGCGCAACTCGACGACGACACCGGTGCGATCGGCCGCCTCGATCCGCGCCCGTCGCAACGCCTCTCGCAGCGTCGGCCGCATCTCGCGCGCCTCGCTGCCGGTGTTCTGCGGATCGGACATGCCTTGCGGTCTCGTGGTGACGGGTTTCCTGCGCATTAACCTATCAGCAACCAAGATGTCCGCAAAGGGCGTTGGTTCCCAAGCACTTAGGCCGCCACTTATCCCCAGATCAAAGACCTGACGCTGTCCCAAAAGCGGTCGACCCCACCCGGATGAACCGGATGGGGCCGCCGTCCTTGGACGTTTTCTTAGCTCTGAAAATTCTGGCGCTCAGGCCGAAACCCGCGACGGCTCCTCGACGATGGAGAAGCGCACGCCGGCCTTGTGGCGGCTCTCTTCCGAGACTTCCTTCCAGCACTCTTCGGCTTCCTTGCGGGTCTTGAACGGACCGCGGACCTGGGCCGAGCCTTCGACGAGCTTGTGGAAGTTCATCGACCCGAACTCGCCGCCGATCACCCAGAAATTGCTGCCCTTGCTCATCGTCAGTCTCCTTCAAAAAATCGGGCTGCCTTTGCCCAGCCGCCTGTACCTTAATTCCCGCAACCTGCTCGCCGGATCGACATTCTTGACAGAGCATTGCGAATTGCGTGTCAGGAGATAAACGCGAAAACGCGAAGTTCGTACAGATGCCTTGTTTTTTATTGGTGATGTCATGTAACATCTGAACTTGTAATAAATGTCGATTTGTAAATTTAGTCACAAAATAGGTCAGGAAGCCTGCCATGCCCGCCGGTTTTTCTTCTCCCTCGCCCCGTTCTTACGGGGAGAGGGTTGGGGTGAGGGGCTGTCTCCGCAGCGAGACTCGCGGAGAGTCCCCCTCACCCGGATCGCATCTGGCGATGCGATCCGGCCTCTCCCCGCGCGCGGGGCGAGGCGGTCAGAATTTGCTGCGGCAATCGAGACCAATCCGTGCCCGGTGAATCCGGAAAGAAGCTGTTCGTCGGTCCGCGCTTCCGGCGGATCCGCCAGCAATTGGGGCTGTCGCAGACCCAGATCGCCGAGGGGCTCGGCATCTCGCCCTCCTACATCAACCTGATCGAGCGCAACCAGCGCCCGGTGACGGCCCAGATCCTGCTGCGGCTGGCCGAGACCTACGATCTCGATTTGCGCGACCTCGCCACCGCCGACGAGGACCGCTTCTTCGCGGAACTCAACGAGATCTTCTCCGATCCCCTGTTCCGCCAGATCGACCTGCCGAAGCAGGAGCTGCGGGACCTCGCCGAACTCTGCCCCGGCGTGACGCACGCGCTGCAGCGGCTCTACGCCGCCTACACCGAGGCGCGCCGCGGCGAGACGCTGGTGGCGGCGCAGATGGCCGACCGCGAAGGCTCGCAATTCGACGCCAATCCGATCGAGCGGGTGCGCGACCTGATCGAAGCCAACCGCAACTATTTTCCGGAGCTCGAGACCGCCGCGGAGAATTTGCGCGACGAGCTCAACGTGCCGACCGAAGGCCTGTTCACGGCGCTGACCACGCGCTTGCGCGAAAAACATTCGATTCTGACCCGCGTGATGCCGGTCGACGTGATGCGCGAGACCCTGCGCCGTTTCGATCGGCACCGCCGGCAGCTCTTGATCTCCGAACTCGTCGACAGCTCCGGCCGCAGCTTCCAGCTTGCACTGCAGATCGGCTTTGTCGAGTGCGGCGCCGCGATCGACACCATCGTCAACCGCGCCGGTCCGCTCGACGACACCGCGCGCCGGCTCTACCGCATCACGCTCGCCAATTACTTCGCAGCCGCCGCAATGATGCCCTATCAGGCGTTTCATTCCGCCGCCGAAGCCTTGAGCTACGACGTCCACGTGCTGGCGCAGCGCTTCAACGCCGGCTTCGAGCAGGTCTGCCACCGCCTCACCACGCTGCAGCGGCCGAACGCGCGCGGCGTGCCGTTCTTCCTGCTCCGCGTCGACAATGCCGGCAACGTGTCGAAGCGGTTCTCCTCCGGCACCTTCCCGTTCTCCAAGTTCGGCGGCACCTGCCCGCTCTGGAACGTGCACTCGACCTTCGACATGCCGGATCGCCTGCTCAGCCAGGTGATCGAATTGCCGGACGGCACGCGCTACTTCTCGATCGCGCAGATGGTGCGCCGGCCGGTGGCGCCCTACCCGCAGCCGCAGCCGCGCTTTGCGATCGGGCTCGGCTGCGAGATCCGTCATGCGGCCAAGCTCGTCTATGCCACCGGCATGGATCTGGAAAAGGTCGAGGGTACCCCGATCGGCGTCAACTGCCGGCTTTGCGAGCGCGAGAATTGCAGCCAGCGCGCCGAGCCGCCGATCACGCGTACCCTGATCCTGGACGAGACGACGCGGCGCGTGTCCTCGTTCGCGTTCTCGAATGCGCGGGAGTTGTGAGCCAAGGATCAATCCACCGATCAATCCACCGCGGCAAAGGCCTTGCACCAGCCGTCCTTGCTGATCGCACCTTCGACCACCTTGCAGCCATCGGGTGCGACGAACAGCGAGCACATCTCCTGCACGAGGCGCTGGTCCGGCGCGGCGCCTGGCCGCCGAAAACGGAGGAGGATTCGACCGAGGACGACGTGCGCTAGGTGGTGTGGACTCTAAGGATTCCCTTTTAGGAGCAAATCAGATTCAAGGCTGCTTTTGGGGAGGCCGCCTTGGGTGTGATGGACCGTTTGGTATTGAGCGACGCGGCGTGGGAGCGGATGGCGCCGTTGATCATAGGGCGGCCCGATCAGAAGGGCTCGACCGGGCGCGACAACCGAATGTTTGTTGAAGGAGTGCTGTGGATCGTGCGTACGGGGTCTCCCTGGCGCGATCTCCCGGAGGTCTTCGGCGATTGGAACAGCGTGTTCCGGCGCTTCAGCCGATGGAGCAT
>NZ_JAGKJL010000048.1:0-70428 GCF_020329495.1 Bradyrhizobium australafricanum
AGGCTTATCCGCCGAAGTCGTCATGGCCGACGCCGCCTATGACGCCGATCACTTGCGCCAAGCCATCGCCGCCAAAGGCGCGCTCGCCGTCATTCCCAACAATCCGTCGCGCGCGCTCAAATACCCTCTCGATAAGCATCTCTATGCCCAGCGTCATCTCGTCGAATGCTGCTTCTCAAAGCTCAAGCAGTTCCGACGCGTCGCAACCCGCTTCGAAAAGACGGCACGGAACTATCGCGCCGTCGTCACTCTCGCTGCCATTGTTCTATGGATGCGCTAATGTCCACACCACCTAGAGCCTCGTCGCGCGCTCGGTGCGCGGCCTCAGACGGTCACCACGACCTTGCCGACCTGTGCATTCGCCTCCAGGAAGCGATGCGCTTCGACGATGCGCTCGAACGGGAAGGTCCGCGCGATCCTGGGACTGAAATGCCCGGCAGCGAGGCCCTGCAGCACGAACGCCTTCGCCTGCCCGAGCTTGTCATCCCGCGACGTGACCTCGAACAGCTCGTAGCCGCGGATGGTCAGGTGGCGCCCCAGCACGGCCATCAAGGGCAGCGGCGTCGCATCCGGGCTCAGCGCGCCGTAGATGAAGATGATGCCGCCGACCGCGGTTGCTTGCGCCAGCTGCTCGAACGCCGGACCGCCGACCGGATCGAACACGACGCGCGCGCCCTTGCCGTTGGTGATACGCAACAATTCGGCGGTCACATCCTGTTCGGCGGTGGCGATGACATGCGCGGCGCCTGCGGCTTTCAACTCATCGGCCTTCGACGACGTCCGGGACAGCGCGACCGGCAACGCATCGACGTAGCGAGCGACCTGAATGGCCGCCAGGCCGACGCTGCTCGATGCGGCCGGTATCACCACGACATCGCCCTTGGTGAGCCTCGCGATGTCGATCAACGCACCCCAGACGGTGGCGAAGGGCATCCAGACGGCCGCGGCCATCTCCCAGCTCAGCGAAGGCGGATGCTTCACGACCGCTCGGGCCGGCGCGACCACATCCTCGCCGTACATGCCATAGTCGGCAAAGCTGAACGCCGGGATCACGCTGACGGCGTCGCCGACCGCGAAGCCGTCGACGCCATCGCCCACCGCGTCGACGATGCCGGCGGCCTCATAGCCGAGCTGTGCGGGAAACACCGGCGCCGACACATAGGCGCCTGACCGGTACATCACCTCTGCCCGGTTCAGCCCAATCGCCCGGGTCTTGATGCGAACCTCGCCCGCGCCCGGCACAGGGATCGGGACGGTCTCGATCTTCAACACCTCCGGGCCGCCGACCTGATGGAATCTCACGCTCTTCGACACGCCGTCCTCTCCTCATGTTTAGGCGGCTGACCGAGGTCAGCGGCCTGATCCATCTGGAGGGCAGTATCCGAATGCGCTATACTGTAAAAATTGGCCAGTACTATCCTAAAGCGTAGTGTCAACGATATGCAGAAGCAGAGACGATACGATCTGGTTCCCGGCTGCTCGATGGAAGCGGCGGTCAACCTGATCAATGGCAAGTGGAAGTCGGTGATCCTCTATCACCTGCTCGACGGGACTCAGCGGTTCAACGAGCTGCACCGCCATTTGACCGGCTGCACGCCGCGTCTCCTGACCAAGCAGTTGCGCGAACTGGAGGAGGACGGGCTGATCCAGCGGATCGCGTATCCGGTGATTCCTCCGAAGGTGGAGTACAGCCTGACCGACGAGGGCCGTTCGCTTGGTCCGCTGCTGCTGCAACCTCGGGATTGGGGCCAGGGCTGGCTGAACCGGCGCGGCCGCAAGACGCTCGCCGATCGGGTTCACGACCAATCCGGCGCGTCTCACTAGCGGACGATGGATTCCAACCGCTCGCGATCTCCGTGCGCTGGATTCAACGCGCCAGCAGCACGCCCATCCCGCCGATCGTCAGCACGACGTAGAACGCGAACACACTGCCGACCCATTTCCAATCGATCTGATCGTGTTCGGGGCTGAGGCTTTCGATGATGCCGTGCATGATGGTTTCCTTCAGAAGCGTTTTCGAGCGAAGTGGGGGCCCCTTCGCGTGAAGAAAACACGTCAAAACAAGAATCCAGAGCCCCGTTCCGATTCAATCGGAACGGAAAAGGCTCTAAAGCGCGATGAGATTAGGTTGAATCGTCATCGCGCTTTAGCTCTTTGTTTGAGCATGATCTTTTCGGAAACCGCTTCGCACTTTTCCGGATCATGCTTTAGAACTCGCCTGCGTGGCGTATAACCCGCGCCTCGAGCACGTCATGTGACTCACTTCACATTTTGCCATCGCGGAGCGGACCAAGCGTGACCGGCCCAGAACTGAAGAAACTGCGCGAACATCTCGGCGAGGCGCTGGGCCGCGAGTTGACGGCGGCTGACATGGCAAAGCTGTGCGGGCTATCGACCGCCGGCGGCGCCGAAAAGCTGCGCAGATGGGAAGTCACCGGCCCGACCCCGAAGGTTGCCGCCGTGCTGCGCGTGCTGGCGATGGCGAGCGAGCACTATCCGATCCTGGAGAAGTTCGACGTGTTCGATCGCCACGACGTTCCGGTCAGGGATCGCGCCGCGCGCCGCCAGGCGTTCCGCGAGCAGATGCGCGACGATGTGCGCAAGCGACTGGCCTAAAGCGCGATGACATTAGCTTGAATCATCATCGCGCTTTAGCTCCTTGTTTGAGCATGATCTTCTCGGAAAACCGCTTCGCACTTTTCCGGATCATGCTCTAGCCGACGGCTTGGTTAACAGGAAACGCGCGTCACGCGCACCGCGTTAAGCCTTGCTTCATTCCACCTTAAGCGTTCGTTAGGCACAACAAAACGTTTCGCCGCAAAGGCTGCGACTTAACGCTCCGCGCAGCGTTCCGGTGACTGCATTTTATTCAAATGCGGTCTAACCCATCGCCGTGGATGGCGTCATTCACGCTGCGCCTCAAGACTTGTCCGGAGACTGCCCCCATGAAGAAGTTCCTGCTCGCAACCGCCGCCGTCGCGGCGGCCGTCGCTGCCTTTGGCGCGACCGCCAACGCCGCCGATTTCAACCGTGGCTACTATCAGAAGGCGCCCGCGCCTGTTTACGCCGCTCCGCTCTACAACTGGACCGGCTTCTATCTCGGCGGCCATCTCGGCGGCGTGTTCTCCCAGAACAACAACTTCAACGGCCTCGCGCTGTCCGACTCCGACGCCCGCTTCATGGGCGGCGTGCAGGCCGGCTACGATTGGCAGCTGTCGCCGATGTGGGTGATCGGCCTCGAAGGTCAGTACTCCTGGGTCGGCGGCCATCAGCTCAACGCGATCTTCCCGGGCGGCTACGTCTACAACAACAACCAGCGCGGCATCGGCTCGATCACCGGCCGCGTCGGCTACACCTGGGGTCCGGGTCTGATCTATGTGAAGGGCGGTTATGCTTATTCCGACAACAACGAAACGGTGACGCTCGGCGGCGCGCCGGTCGGCTTCAGGCTCAGCGACAACCACAGCAACGGCTGGACCATCGGCGGCGGCGCCGAATACATGTTCGCGCCGAACTGGTCGGCCAAGGTCGAGTACCAGTACTACGACTTCGGCGACAGCCGCTTCACCGCGCCGGGCGCGCTGGTGCCGGTCGGCAACTTCCACAATGACGAGCACACGGTGAAGGCGGGCCTCAACTACCGCTTCAATCTCGGCAACCTCGGCGGCCCGGCTTACGGTCGCTACTGAGATCGCCCTTACAACCAGGCGTAGAAAAGGCCGGCTCACGCCGGCCTTTTTGCGTCCGATCGCGTGCATCGATTCCGCACAGCGAACCGGGACGTCGCCACTGCGCGGCAGCCCTGAAAAATCCCGCAGATCGTCGCAATTTTCCCGATTTTGTTAACCGGCCGCACCGATACTCCCGCGCCGGGGAAACATCCAAGAGTAGTGGCCAAGGATAGTGGCCAAGCGTAGTGGGCCAGGGGGCACAGGGGCAATGGCGTTTCGGTTCAAGCTCGGCAAACCAAATCTCAAGCGTATCCATCTGCCGCAGATGGGCGTCAGGGGCAGCCTGTTCGCGGCATTCGCTGTCATCGCAGGCATGGCGCTGGTGATCAGCGCAGGCGCCGGCATCGTGCTGCATCGGCTCGGCGGCACCATGACCGATCTCTCTGGCCGCGACATTCCGCGGCTTGCCGCGAGCCTGCAACTTGCCGCGCAAAGCGCTTCGCTGGCGGCGCAAGGCCCCGGCCTGCTCGCCGTGCAGAGCGACGACGCGCTGAACGATCGCACCAAGAAGGTGCAGGACGTCGCGCGGCTCACCAACGCCAAGCTTGGCGAGATCATCGAGCTCGGCGCCGACAAATCCGTGGTCAGCGCGTTGCAGGAGAACGTCAAGAACACCGACGAGGCCACCAAGAGCCTGATCTCGGCGGCGCGCGAGCGGCTCGAGGTCGGCGCGCTGCGCGACAAGCAGTACAACGCGCTGCGCAAGGCGCAGGCGGCGTTCGTCTCCGCGGCAAGTCCCGCGATGCTCGACGCGCAGACCCGCCTCAACGCCATCCTCGCCGCGGCCGAGGTCTCCGCGGACGACGCCACTGAAGCGGCCCGCACCGTCGGCCAGATCAGCAACGTGCTCGCCGCCGGCAATCTGATGGCCGCCGACATGACCGCGGCGCTGTCGGCCAATTCCAGCGAAACCCTCGATGCGATCGAGGCCGAGTTCAAGGCCGGGCGTGAACGCGTCAAGTCCAACCTCGAGGACCTGCCGAACAATCCGGCGATCGTGGCGGTGCGCGACACCGCCTCGAGGCTGCTCGTGCTCGGCGAAGGCAAGACCGGCGTGTTCAAGATCCGCCAGAAGGAGCTCGACGCGATCGACTACGGCCAGACCATCCTGGAAGAGACGCGCAAGCTCAATGTCGGGCTCGGCATCAGCGTCCAGCAGCTGGTCGACGCGGTGCAGAAGGAGACCGACAGTTCGACCTTCCAGGCGCGGCAGCAGATCTCGCTCGCGACCATGGTGATGATCGGCCTCGGCGCGTTGACGCTGGTCGGCTCGTTCCTGTTCGTCTGGCTCTATGTCGGACGCAACATCCTGCGCCGCATCCGCGGCCTGCAGCGCTCGATGCAGCTGTTGTCCGACGGCGACCTCGACACCGAGATCCCGCAGAGCCGCCAGCGCGACGAGATCGCCGTCATGGCCGACGCGCTGCAGGTGTTCCGCGAGAGCATGGTCGAGAGCCGCGAGCTCACGGAAAACCAGAACAAGGACCGCAGCGCCAAGGCGGAGCGCGCCTCGCGCATGGAAGCGCAGATCGTCACGTTCGAATCCAACGTCCGCAGCGCGCTCGGCAGCCTGCAGACCGCGGCGAACTCGATGCAATCGACCGCGCAGAGCATGTCGGCGACCGCGGACCAGTCGAGCGCGTTGGTCAACGCCGTCGCGTCGGCCGCCGAGGAAACCTCGGTCAACGTGCAGACGGTGTCGGCCGGCACCGAGGAGCTGTCGTCCTCGATCCAGGAGATCGGCCGCCAGGTCGTCACCTCGGCGGAGATCGCCCGCAAGGCGGTGGAGGAAGCCAGCGCCACCGACAGCACGATGCAGGGGCTTGCCGACAATGCCGCACGCATCAGCGTCGTGGTCGACCTGATCCAGACCATCGCCTCGCAAACCAATCTGCTCGCGCTCAACGCCACCATCGAGGCGGCGCGCGCCGGCGAGGCCGGCCGCGGCTTTGCCGTGGTCGCCTCCGAGGTGAAGAACCTCGCGAGCCAGACCGCGAAGGCGACCGAGGAAATCCGCCAGCAGATCGTCAGCATGCAGGAGGTGACGACCACGGCCGTCTCCGCGATCCGCAACATCTCGAGCACGATCGGCGAGATCAACGACGTCACCACCGCGATCGCCGCCGCGGTCGAGCAGCAGGGCGCGGCGACCCGCGAGATCGCCCGCAACATCCAGCATGCGGCGGGCGGCACCAGCGAGGTGTCGAGCAACATCGTCGGCGTGTCCACCGCGTCGGCCGAGGCGGGCACCGCCGCCGGCGAGGTGCTGAGCGCCTCCGACGCGCTGCGCCGCGAGGCCGACGTGCTGCGCTCGGAGATCGACGGCTTCCTGTCGAACATCCGCGCGGCGTAAGGCAGATATTCCGTAGCCCGGATGAAGCGCAGCGAAATCCGGGACCACGATTTGTCTTCCCCTTCCCCCTGAAAGGGGGAAGGTCGGGATGGGGGTTCAGCCGCAGGCGATGCTCTATGTGGAGAGAGCAGATCCCCACCCGCTTTGCTCTGCGAGCAAAGCGACCTCCCCTTTTCAAGGGGAGGTTTGTCCGGATTGCGCTTCGCTTCATCCGGGCTACGGAATTCCGGCGACTTCCCAACGAATTCTCCGGACGACTATCTGATTTTTCGGCTGGCGCGGCGGCCCGTGTGCCGCTAAGCCGGTAGCATGCATACGAAGACCGACCCCGTGCACTCCTCGGCGGAGTCACTGCGATACCCCTGGGAAAACCATCCTGGCCACGACCAGGTCGTGGAGGTGGCTCCCGGCGTGCTGTGGGCGCGGCTGAAGCTGCCGTTCCGCCTCAACCATGTGAACATCTATCTGCTCGCCGACGGCGACGGCTGGACCATGGTGGATGCCGGCTTCGGCAACGAGGAATCGATCGCGGCCTGGACCACGCTGTTCGAGGGGCCGCTGAAGCACGTCAAGGTCACCCGCCTGATCGTGACGCATTCGCATCCCGACCATGTCGGTCTCGCCGGCTGGATCACCGAGCGCTTCGGCTGTCCGCTGTTCATGTCGCAGGTGGAATATCTGCAGTCGGTCTATCACCAGAACCGCGGCACCGAGGAGCGGCGCAACGCGCAGCGGCTGTTCTTCCGCCGCCACGGCATGGACGAGGACCTCACCGAGAAGCTGCTCGGCCGTGGCCAGGACTATTTGAAGCGCGTGTCGGTGCTGCCGCCGTCCTATCACCGCCTCACCCATGGCGACGAGGTCGTGATCGGCACGCGGCGCTTCAAGGTGATCACCGGCGGCGGCCACGCGCTCGACCAGGTGATGCTGTATTGCGCCGCCGACAAGCTGTTCCTGTCCGCCGATCAGGTGCTGAGCAAGATCTCGCCCAATGTCAGCGTCTGGGCGGTCGAGCCCGAGCAGAACTCGCTCGGCGAATATCTGGCCTCGCTCGCGAGCCTGACCACCACCCTGCCCTACGACGTGATCGTGCTGCCCGGCCACGGCGTGCCGTTCTACGGGCTGAAGACCCGGATCAAGCAGCTCGCCGATCACCATGAGGAGCGCTGCCGGCTGATCGCCGAAGCCTGCCGCGAGGTGCCGCAGACCTCCAAGGAGCTGGTGCCCGTGGTGTTCCACAAGCACGTGCTGGACGAGCACCAGATGGGCTTTGCCGCCGGCGAGCTGGTCGCCCATGTCAACTACATGCTGGTCGAGGGCCGCCTGACGGCCGAGATGCACGCCGACGGCATGCTGCGCTTCAAGACCACCTGAACCCGGCCGGGCGGCAAGGCATCGCCCGGCGATTTGACCGAAGTCGAGCCGAACGGCCCCGGCTAGGGCAATTTGCCCAACTGCGGCGCATGCCCAGATGTGGGTCAATGCATGGACATTAGAGCTGGAAAAGCTCTAAGAAGAAGCAGTCATTCCGGTCAGGTTCCGCTTTCTGGGTTTGCCGATGGATTACAGCCAGTTCTTCAATGCCGCCCTCAACCGCCTGCACGACGAGCGGCGATACCGGGTGTTCGCCGACCTCGAACGGATCGCGGGACGCTTCCCGCACGCCACCTGGCATTCGCCGAAGGGCAGCCGCAACGTCGTGATCTGGTGCTCCAACGACTATCTCGGCATGGGCCAGCACCCCAAGGTGGTCGGTGCCATGGTCGAGACCGCGACCCGGGTCGGCACCGGCGCCGGCGGCACCCGCAACATCGCGGGCACGCATCACCCGCTGGTGCAGCTCGAGGCGGAACTTGCCGACCTCCACGGCAAGGAAGCCTCGCTGCTGTTCACCTCGGGCTATGTCTCGAACCAGACCGGCATCTCGACGCTCGCCAAGCTGATCCCGAACTGCCTGATCCTGTCGGACGCGCTGAACCACAATTCGATGATCGAGGGCGTGCGCCAGGCGGGCTGCGAACGCCAGATCTTCCGTCATAACGACGTCGCGCATCTCGAGGAGCTCTTGATCGCCGCCGGTCCCGACCGGCCGAAGCTGATCGTCTGCGAGAGCCTTTATTCGATGGACGGCGACGTCGCGCCGCTCGGCAGGATCTGCGATCTCGCCGAGCAATACGGCGCCATGACCTATCTCGACGAGGTACATGCGGTCGGCATGTACGGCCCGCGCGGCGGCGGCATCGCCGAGCGCGACGGCGTGATGCACCGGATCGATATCGTCGAGGGCACGCTGGCAAAAGCCTTCGGCTGCCTCGGCGGCTACATTGCAGGCCGCGCCGAGGTCATCGACGCGGTGCGCTCCTATGCGCCGGGCTTCATCTTCACGACCGCGCTACCGCCGGCAATCTGCTCGGCCGCGACGGCTGCGATCCGGCACCTGAAGACCTCGAACTGGGAGCGGGAGCGCCACCAGGACCGGGCCGCCCGCACCAAGGCGATCCTGACCGCCGCCGGCCTGCCGGTCATGTCGAGCGACACCCATATCGTGCCGCTGTTCGTCGGCGATCCCGAGAAGTGCAAGCGGGCCTCCGACCTGCTGCTCGAGGACCACGGCATCTACATCCAGCCGATCAACTATCCGACGGTCGCCAAGGGCACCGAGCGGCTGCGCATCACGCCCTCGCCCTACCATGACGACGGCCTGATCGACGCGCTGGCCGAGGCGCTGCTCCAGGTCTGGGACCGGCTCGGCCTGCCCCTGCACCAGAAGTCGCTGGCCGCCGAGTAACCCTATCCGTTTCCGACCCCGAATTTGGGCCGGCCGTGCATCGCGCGGCCGGTCCTTTGCGTTATAATCCTGACAACCGGCCCTTCCCCAGCGGCCGGGACAGGAGATGAGCAGCGATGCTGCACGACTGGGGCGTAATCGCCACGGCGTTCGCCTACATCGGATTGTTGTTCTTCATTGCCAGCCGCGGCGACCGCAGCTCGCCGGGCGAGCGCGGCCGCGCCAGCCAGTGGATCTACCCGCTGTCGATGGCAATCTACTGCACCTCCTGGACCTTCTTCGGCTCGGTCGGCTTTGCCACCCGCACCAGCATCGACTTCCTGGCGATCTATGTCGGCCCGATCGTGATGGTCGGACTGTGCACGCCGCTGCTGCGCCGGGTGATCGCGCTCGCCAAGTCGCAGAACATCACCTCGATCGCCGACTTCATCGCCGCGCGCTACGGCAAGAGCCAGGCGGTGGCGGCGACCGTGGCACTGATCGCGATCATCGGATCGGTGCCCTACATCGCGCTGCAGCTCAAGGCGGTGGCGGCGTCGCTGGAGACCATCCTGAGCGAGGACCAGGCGTTCTCGAAAATCCCCGTGATCGGCGACATCGCGCTGATGGTCACGCTGGCGATGGCGGTGTTCGCGGTGCTGTTCGGCACCCGCCACACCGACGCGACCGAGCACCAGCACGGCCTGATCCTCGCGATCGCGGCCGAGTCCATCGTCAAGCTGGTCGCCTTCATCGCCGCCGGCGCTTTCGTCACCTTCTGGATGTTCTCGCCGGTCGAGCTCTACGAGCGCGCCCTGAAGACGCCGGAGGCGGTGCGCGCGATCGAATATGTCCCGTCGATCGGCAATTTCCTGATCATGACGCTGCTGTCGTTCTGCGCGGTCATGCTGCTGCCGCGCCAGTTCCATGTCAGCGTGGTGGAGAATTCGACGCCCGCCGAAGTCACCCGGGCGCGCTGGCTGTTCCCGCTCTACCTCATCGCCATCAACCTGTTCGTGATTCCGATCGCGATCGCAGGCCTCGTCATCTTCCCGTTCGGCGCGGTCGATGCCGACATGTTCGTGCTGGCGCTGCCGATCGAGGGCAATTCGCAATTGCTCAGCCTCGCCGTGTTCGTCGGCGGGCTGTCGGCGGCGACCGCGATGGTGATCGTCGAATGCGTCGCGCTGTCGATCATGGTCTCCAACGACATCGTGCTGCCGCTGGTCTTGCCGCGCAGCGACGACGCCAGCGCCGGCCAGAAGGACTTTGGCGATTTCCTGCTGAAGGCGCGCCGCTTCTCGATCTTCGCCATCATGGTGTTGGCGTATTTCTACTATCGCGCGCTCGGCAACACCCAGCTGGTCGCGATCGGCCTTCTGTCGTTTGCCGCGATCACCCAGCTGGCGCCGGCGTTCTTCGGCGGCCTGTTCTGGCGCAGAGCCACCGCACGCGGCGCCATGGCGGGCATGCTGGTCGGCTTCGCGACGTGGCTCTACACGCTGTTCATCCCGAGCTTCCTGGAAACCTCGACCACCGGCCTGATGCTGCTGCAGCACGGGCCGTTCGGGATCGAGGCGTTGCGGCCGCAGGCGCTGTTCGGCGCCGACCTGCCGCCGCTGCTGCACGGCGTGCTGTGGAGCCTTGCGCTCAACATCCTCACCTATGTGCTGTTCTCGCTGGCGCGCGCGCCGTCCTCGATCGAGTTGTTGCAGGCCGACGTGTTCGTGCCCAACGCGCTGGCCCCGATCGCGCCCAGCTTCCGGCGCTGGCGCACCACGGTGACGGTGGAGGATATCCAGAGCACGGTGACGCAATATCTCGGCCCCGACCGCACCCGCGAGGCCTTCGCCTCCTTCGCCGTCGACCGCAACATCGTGCTGCTGGCGTCGGCTCCGGCCGATTTCGAGTTGCTGCAGCATGCCGAGCGGTTGATCGCCTCCTCGATCGGGGCCGCGTCCTCGCGCCTTGTGATGTCGCTGCTGCTGCAACGGCGCACGGTGTCGGCCAAGGCCGCGCTGAAACTGCTCGACGACTCCCACGCCGCCCTGCACTTCAACCGCGAGATCCTGCAGACCGCGCTCAATCACGTGCGCCAGGGCATCGCGGTGTTCGACGCCGATCTGCAGCTGATCTGTTCCAACCGCCAGTTCTCCGAATTGCTGGGGCTGCCGCCGCATCTGGTGCAACTCGGCATCCCGCTGCCCGAGATCCTCGAATTCATGGGTGCGATCAGTCCGCCTGCGTCCGGCGACGGCGACAGCCTGCTGCAGGCCCGCCTGCGCGCCTACACCACTGAGGGCGAGCCCTATCTGGAACGCTTCACCGACCGCCATCTGGTGATCGAGGTGCGTGCCAACCGCATGCCGGGCGGCGGGCTCGTCATCACCTTCTCCGACGTCACGCCGAGCTTCGAGGCGGCGGAGGCGCTGGAGCGCGCCAACGCGACGCTGGAAAAGCGGGTGCGCGACCGCACCGAGGAGCTGACGCGGCTAAACTCGGAGCTCGCGCTCGCCAAGGGCATCGCGGAAGACGCCAACGCCTCGAAGACACGCTTCCTTGCGGCCGCCAGCCACGACATCCTGCAGCCGCTCAATGCGGCGCGCCTCTACGTCACGAGCCTGGTCGAGCGCCAGAACGGCGGCGAGGATTCGCGCCTGGTCGAGAACATCGACGACTCGCTCGAGGCGATCGAGGACATCCTGGGCGCGCTGCTCGACATTTCCAGGCTCGATGCCGGCGCCATGACGCCGGCGATCACGAGCTTCCGGATGGCCGACCTGATGCGCTCGCTGGAGATCGAGTTCATGCCGATCGCCCGCGACAAGGGCCTCGACCTGCGCTTCGTGGCCTGCTCGCTGCCGGTCGAATCCGACCGCTCGCTGCTGCGCCGGCTGCTGCAGAACTTCATCTCCAACGCGATCAAATATACCCCGCGCGGCCGCGTCTTGATCGGCTGCCGCCGCCGCGGCACCACGCTCCAGATCAGCATCTTCGACACCGGCGTCGGCATTCCCGTGCAGAAGCGCGGCGAGATCTTCAAGGAGTTCCACCGCCTCGAGCAGGGCGCCCGGATCGCCCGCGGCCTCGGCCTCGGCCTGTCGATCGTCGAGCGGCTGGCGCGGGTGCTCAACCACCGCATCGCGATCTCGGCCAATGTCAGCGGCGGCTCGGCGTTCTCGGTCACCGTGCCGGTCGCGACCGCGGTCAACCATACTGCGGCCGTCACCACCGCCACGCCCCTGTCGAAGACGCCGATGAGCGGCTCGCTGATTGTCTGCATCGAGAACGATCCCGCCATCCTCGACGGCATGAAGACGCTGCTGACGGCATGGGACGCCGAGGTGATCGCGGTGCTCGACGCCGACGGCGCGATCAGCGCGATCGAGGCCGCCGGTGGCCGCGTCACCGGCGTCCTGGTCGACTACCATCTCGACCGCGGCAACGGCGTCGCCGCGATCCGCGAGATCCGCCGCCGCTTCGGCGACGGCATTCCGGCGATCCTGATCACCGCCGACCGCAGCCCTGCGGTGCGCGCCGCCGCGCGCGAGGAAAACATCGCGGTGCTGAACAAGCCGGTGAAACCCGCCTCGCTCCGCGCCCTACTCGGACAATGGCGCACCCAGCAGATGGTGGCGGCGGAGTAGCGCGCGGCGGCGCAATCCGGGCGCGCATCTCGCATTGGATCATGATGCGACTGGATCGAATCGCATCATGAAGGCACGGCAAAGACACGGCGCTCCCTCCCGCAAGCGCGAGAGGTGAAGCGAGCCTGCGCAGTGGCCGGCTCAACCGAAAATCACATGCTCCAGCAAGATCGCCAAGCGTCGGTTCAGTTCGGTCCCATTCCGGCCGACGCCGGGTGCCCCGGCACCTGAAAGCGCTTGCCTGTGTCGGTGACGTTGGTTCCGTCGACCTTGAGGATCGAGAAATCCTGGCTGAGGTAGTTCCCGACCAGGATGTATTTTCCGTCAGGCGTGAAGACCGCGGCCTCAGGCAGTCCGCCGACTTCGATATCTCCGGTCTTGGTCACTTTCTTGCCGTCGATCTTCAGGACCGAGACGCTGCCGTTCTTCTCATGGAAGAATGCATTCCTCATGTTCGAGCCGCGCAGGATCACCGAGACTGCGAGATCCCCCTTCGGACTGACGCCAAGCCCCTCCGGTCCATCGCCGACCACCACGCGATCGATGATGCGCGGCGGCTTCGCTTCGAGATCGATGACGCTGGCCGTGTCGACGCTGCCGTCCGACGCGCCTGAGTTGCCATTGTCCGACGTCAACGCGATCTTGCTGTTCGGGGTCACTGCAACATTGTAAGGCCATTGGCCGGCCGGCAGGTCTATCTTGGTGTAGGTGACTTTGTCGCCGGCGATATCGAGCACCGATATCTTGTGCCCGGGAAAACGCGCGACCAGCGCGTGCTTGCCGTCTGGCGCGAACGCGACATGTGCGACACTGTCAGGCATCGATATCGTGTCGGTGATCTTGACGTCAGTGCCGCTGACCGAAAGTACGCTGATCGAATTGTCCCCGCGGTTGGCAACCAACGCCATCTTGCCATCGGGACTGAAGCTCAAGCCTGATGGCTGCTTTCCGCCGGCAATGGTCGCTGCCAGCTTGGGCGGGGTCGCCTTGAGATCGATCACATAAATCTTGTTATCCGGCACCTGCTTCAGAGCGTCGCCTTCCTTCACCACGTCGACCGAATCCGCGACCAGCGCCACGGTTCCGGTCGGATCGATAGCGACGTTGACCGGGGGGCCGACTACCGAGTTCTTCAATGGGAGAGAAGCCGCAATCTTCGGGTTCTCGGGATCGGCGAGATCGATGATCAGCACTTGATCCTTGCCGGGCGCGGACAGCACCGGCTTGCCGTCGTCGTCCCACAACAGCTTCTCGTCCAGGCCGACGATCATCAGGGGCTTGGCCTGAGCGCAATTGAAAGAGCTGGTACCGAGAAGGATTGCCGCAGCCAGAGATAGTCCGGCGACGCGAGTGACGGAATTCATGGCGTTCTCCCCAAAAGCACGCGGCCTCTCACGGGCCGATGCCGGACAGGATACTCGGTTTTCGACCGATGCGCAGTTTGAATGGGATCTGGATGGCTTCGCGAAAGCGTGCCATCGGGCGCGCTTTCGCGCCACCCGCCGGCTCGCAATGCCGTGGCCCGAGCCCGGCAATCACAGCTGGAGTTGCTCGGGACTACGTCGGCGGCGTGCCCTGGCGCCATTGGCCGCCGGCGATCTTGGCGGCGGCGATCACGGCTTGGGTGCGGCTTTCGACGCCGAGCTTCTGCAGGATCGCCGAGACATGGGCCTTGATGGTCGCTTCGGAGACGCCGAGCTCATAGGCGATCTGCTTGTTGAGCAGCCCCTCGGACAGCATCATCAGCACCCGCACCTGCTGCGGGGTCAGCGTCACCAGCCGGTCGCGCAGCCGCGTCATGTCGGGATCGCCGGCCGCCGACAGATCGGTGTCCGGCGGCACCCAGACGTCACCCTCCATCACCTTCATGATGGCATCCCGCAACGTCTCGACGCCGAAGCGCTTGGGGATGAAGCCGGAGGCGCCGAAGTCGAGCGAGCGGCGGATGGTTCCGGCATCGTCACTGGCGGAGACGATGACGACGGGGATCGCAGGGTACTGCGCCCGCAGATAGATCAGGCCGGAGAAGCCGCTGATCCCCGGCATGCTCAGATCGAGCAGGATCAGGTCGACCTCGGAGTCCCGCTCCAACAGCGCGGTCAGGTCCTCGAACGATCCGGCCTCGCTGATCGTGGCCGATCTCACGACGCTCGACACCGCCTGACGCAACGCATCGCGGAACAGCGGATGGTCGTCGGCGATGACAAGATGAGTATTGGCAGCAGCAGTCATCTCAGTCCCACAAGCGGGCTTTAGGCAAACCCGCGTCGCTCGGTTTTCGCCCGCGCGGCAGTATCACGCAAGCGCTTGATAATACCAGATGCCAACGCGGTTAACCCGCGCAGCTTGTGCGCCGCAATAGACGCCTGCGGAGGCGTTCCATCCTGCTCTTCCTTCAGAAGATAGGTTCGATCCTGAAAAGGCCAAAAGTCTTATTGGGGCGGGTTTCACTGCGATGTTACCTTCATCTCAAGCCGAGGGCCTATTCGGGCCTCACCCGCCAGCCGGGGGCGAGCATGGCAGCAATATTTCGGGGGGAGCAATCCAGATGTCCACTATGACTGCAACTTCGGCGCGGCCCGCCGGCATGACAAAGGATGAGCGTTTCGTCATCCTCGCGTCGTCGCTCGGTACCGTGTTCGAGTGGTACGACTTCTATCTCTACGGTTCGCTGGCCGGCATCATCGGCGCGCAGTTCTTCTCGGACTATCCGCCGGCGACCCGCGACATCTTCGCGTTGCTGGCATTCGCCGCGGGCTTCCTGGTGCGCCCGTTCGGCGCGATCGTGTTCGGCCGGGTCGGCGACATCGTCGGCCGCAAATACACCTTCCTCGTCACCATCCTGATCATGGGTCTGTCGACCTTCATCGTCGGCCTGTTGCCCAACGCCAAGACCATCGGCATCGCGGCGCCGATCATCCTGATCTCGCTGCGCCTGCTGCAGGGCCTCGCGCTCGGCGGCGAATATGGCGGTGCCGCGACCTATGTCGCTGAGCATGCCCCGCCCGGCAAGCGCGGCTACTACACCTCGTTCATCCAGACCACGGCAACGCTTGGACTGTTCCTGTCGCTGCTGGTGATCCTGTTCACGCGAACCCTCACCGGCGAAAAGGACTTCGCCGACTGGGGCTGGCGCATTCCGTTCCTAGTGTCGGTGCTGCTGCTCGGCATCTCGGTCTGGATCCGGCTGCGGCTGAACGAATCGCCGGTGTTCCAGCGGATGAAGGAGGAGGGCAAGACCTCCAAGGCGCCGCTGACCGAGGCCTTCGCGACCTGGAGCAACGCCAAGATCGTGATCCTCGCGCTGCTCGGCCTGACCATGGGCCAGGCGGTGATCTGGTACACGGGCCAGTTCTACGCGCTGTTCTTCCTGCAATCGATTCTGAAGGTCGACGGCTACACCGCCAACCTGCTGATCGCCTGGTCTCTGTTGCTCGGCACCGGGTTCTTCCTGGTGTTCGGCGCGCTGTCGGACAAAATCGGCCGCAAGCCGATCATCCTGGCCGGCTGCCTGATCGGCGCACTCACGCTGTTCCCGATCTTCAAGATGATCACGACCAACGCCAATCCGGCGCTGGAGAAGGCCTATGAGACGGTCAAGGTGCAGGTGGTTGCGGATCCAGCCGGCTGCGGCGATCTGTTCAACCCGGTCGGCACCCGCGTCTTCAGCGCGCCTTGCGACACCGCCCGCGCCTTCCTTGCCCAATCGTCGGTGAAATATTCGACGGTGCCGGGCCCGGCCGGCTCGCCGGTGAAGATCCTGATCAACGACAAGGAAGTGCCGTATACGGACGCCAAGACGTCGAACCCCGCAATCCTCGCGGCGGTGCAGGCGGCGGGCTATCCGAAGCCGGGTGACGCCGGCATCGTGAAGATGTCGCACCCGTTCGATGTCTTCCGTCCGCAGGTGGCCGCGGTCATCGGCCTGCTGTTCATCCTGGTGCTCTACGTCACCATGGTCTACGGCCCGATCGCCGCCATGCTGGTCGAACTGTTCCCGACCCGCATCCGCTACACCTCGATGTCGCTGCCCTATCATATCGGCAACGGCTGGTTCGGCGGCCTGCTCCCGGCGACCGCGTTCGCGATCACCGCCTCGACCGGCGACATCTACTCCGGTCTCTGGTATCCGGTCATCTTCGCCGCAATCACCGTCGTGGTCGGCGCGCTGTTCATTCCGGAAACCAAGGACGTCGACATCACCAAGACCTGACCGTCGACATCGCGATCAGAATGCATCGGCCGCGGAGCGATCCGCGGCCGATGTCATTTGGAGGCGGCGTCTTAAAAGACAGGTCGCGCGCGTCAGCGCGTGGCGCCTATGAATTGCAGCACGATCTCGCGCCGGTGCGGCCGGGCACGATGCTCGATCAGATAGATGCCCTGCCAGGTGCCAAGCGCCATCTCGCCGTCGAGCACGGGGACCTGCAGCGAGGTCGCCGTCAGCATGGTCTTGATGTGCGCCGGCATGTCGTCAGGGCCTTCGGTGTCGTGACGCCAGCCGCCGTCTTCGGGCGCCGCACGGTCGAGCGCCGTCTTCAGGTCGACCAGCACGGTCGGATCGGCATTCTCCTGGATCGTCAGCGAGGCCGAGGTGTGGCGGATGAACAGCGTGACCACACCCTCGCCGGCACGCACCTCGCGCAGGAATTTGGTGACCTCGCGCGTGATGTCGGTAAAGCCGGCGCCCGACGTTTCGACCGCCAGGCGCGACGACACGATGCTGGTTGCCGCGACGGAGGATGGCGCCGAGTGCGTGATGGTCCTCGATGAGTTCATCTGTAACTCTCACTATGTCGTCCCGGCGAAGGCCGGGACCCATACTCCGCGGCCCCTCAGTTACGAAGATTTGGAGTTGCCAGCTTAGCCACCCAACTCCCAGCGGTGGTTATGGGTCCCGGCTCCCGTGCGCAATTGCGCACTAGGCCGGGACGACGCTGGAGAGACAGCGCCAGCACAACATCAAATCTTGCCGCCATTGACGTCGCGCTGCACGCGGTTGGCCATCTCGATCAGCCGCCGCCAGGCCCGTTCCAGGAACGACATCATGCGATCCATGTCGCGGTCGCTCGGCAGCGGGATCTCGATCTTGCGCTCGCCCTCGGCGACCTTCGGCTCGGTCTTGGGCTCCGCCTTCTTCAGCTGATCCGATTTCGGCAACGCCTCGTCGGTCTTGGCCGACGGTGCGCGCGCGGCGAGCTCACCCTTGAGCTTGTCATTGTCGGCTTGCAGGCGCCCGACCTCGGCGTCCAGCGCCGCCCGTTCGTCCGGCACCATGTAACAGGCCCAGCCGGCGCTGGAATTGGTGCAGGTCGACACCGCGCCGGTGCGCGTGTCGAGCCGCAGGAAACCATCGCCGGCGGGTGATAAGGCGTAGCGGCCGTTTTCGGTGTCCGGCGCGGTTTGCGCGATCGCCGCGCCGCCGCTTGCGATCAGGATAGCAGCAATTGCGATGGACAATTTCGACGGCGACATCGCGATGGGCATGGCTTGCTCCGCCTCAACCTGATTCCTGCCCTAGACCACAGAGCTATAGGGCTTGCGGCCCGACTTCAACGCGTCTTCGAGCAATTCGATCCGGTCCTGGCCCCAGAACACCTCGCCATCGAGCACGTATCCGGGCGAGCCGAACACGTCGGCGTCCAATGCATTCTGGCGATTCTGCTCATAGGCCGCGCTGATCGCTTCAGTGCCCGAGCGCTCGACCAGCTGCCGGCCGGGCAAACCGGCATCGTCGGCGAGCTTCACCAGCGTCGCAGGATCAGCAAGATTAAGCTGCTGCTCCCACACCGCGGGATAGGCCCGTTGCAAGAACGGCTCGGGGTCGAGGCCGGCCTCGAGCATCGCGATCACCACGCCATCGGCAAGGCGCCCGTTGAACGGCCAGTTGGCCGGCTGCAGATGAAAATTCAGCCCGCGCTTGTCGCGCCAGCGCTGCAACTCGATCATCCGATAACGCTGCCGCACCGGATGGCGCTTGGCGAGCGGCAGTCCGCCGGTCTCCGAGAACAGATCGACCAGCAGCACGGGTCGGTAATTTACCTTGAGATCGTAAGTGCTTACGAGTCGAACGAAGGGTGGCCGATATAGGCCCAGGGGGATTGCAGCGAGAAGTAGTAATCGATCTGGCGCGACATGCGGAACCTAACTGCGTGAGAGGACGGGACTTTCGGCGATCCCAGCAGAGCGGGAACAGCCACGCAATATCGCTCAATGCCACGCAAGCTGTTGCACTGCGATCACTGCGTCACTCTGACCTTGAATATCTCCAAATAAATCCAGCAGAATCAAAGCAATAACTGGTTACGACGCAATCTTGACTTGATTAGACGCGGTAAGTATGGTCCGCGCGGCTTTTGACGGGGACGGGCGCAATTTCCATCATCCGCGGCATCGGTTAGTGTTTCCAGCATGGCTGAGAACACCAACGACGGCGCAAATGGAAGTCGCGATCAATCGCCTCCTGACGAAGCTGCGCTTTCCGCAAGGCTCGGAAGTCTCGATCATCGGTTGTCAGAAATTCGCGACAGTCGCAGGAGCAAGACTGATCAATCCGGTAATGAAAGCGGGGACAGTGCGGCCAGAGCTTCGGCTATGGCGCTCGGTTTTCGTCTTTCCTCGGAGCTGATCGCGGGCGTTGCCGTCGGAGCGGCGATTGGCTGGGGGTTCGACCGTTTGCTGTCGACGTCGCCATTCGGCTTCATCGTGTTAACGCTGCTCGGCTTCGTCGCCGGGGTGGTCAACGTGGTGAGGTCCGCGGGCGTGGCCTCGGGCAAGCGCTGAGCGCTGGCGGGAAGTCACGACATTTGAAATTCGATTACCGGCACGATGGCCGGTGGACCAAGAGCCGCGCGGATGAAAATCGACCCGATCCACCAGTTCAATATCGAGCCCCTCTTCACGCTCGGCCACATCGGCAATCATACGATCGCCTTCACCAATTCCTCGCTCTTCATGCTCATCGCGGTGCTGCTGATTGCGCTGCTGATGCTGGCGAGCGGCCGGGAACTGGTTCCGGGACGGCTGCAGTCGGTCGCCGAGATCTCCTACGAGTTCGTCGCCACCACGATTCGCAGCACGGCCGGCGCGGAAGGCATGAAGTTCTTCCCGCTGATCTTCTCGCTCTTCATGTTCCTCTGCGTCTCGAACCTGGTCGGCGTCATCCCCTACACCTTCACGATCGCGAGCCACCTGATCGTCACCGCGGCGCTCGCGCTCTTGGTGTTCTTCACCGTCCTGATCTACGGCGTCTACAAGAACGGCCTGAAATTCTTCAGCATCTTCGTCCCCCACGGCGTTCCGATCTACATCCTGCCGCTGGTCATGTTCATCGAGATCCTGTCGTTCTTCCTGCGGCCGGTCTCGCACAGCGTTCGTCTGTTCGCCAACATGCTGGCCGGCCACATCGCATTGAAGGTGTTCGCGGGCTTCGTCGCGATGCTCGGCTTCTCGCTGGGCGCGCTCGGCTGGGTCGGCGGCGTGCTGCCGCTGGCGCTCACGATTGCGCTGTATGCCCTCGAACTGCTGGTCGCGTTCCTGCAGGCCTACGTGTTCGCGATCCTGACCTGCATCTACCTCAACGACGCCATTCATCCGGGACACTAAGCGGTCCGGGGAATCTCCACCCACCAATCTGTCTATCTTTCTCAAGGAGCTACATATGGAACCGGCAGCAGCAAAACTTATCGGCGCGGGCATCGCGTGCATCGGCATGGGCGGCGCGGGCGTCGGCGTGGGCATCATCTTCGGCAACTACCTCGCCGCTGCGGTGCGTAACCCGTCGGCCGCTCAGGGCCAGTTCGGCAACCTGATCTTCGGCTTCGCCGTGACCGAAGCGCTCGGCATCTTCTCGCTGCTGATCGCGCTGCTCCTGCTGTTCGTTCCGCTCTGAGCGGCACCCCGGTTCCGCTTTGCGGTAACCCCTTCGCGCCGCCCAAGGGTCGTCCCAAGGGCGGCGCGCATGACAGCAACAGGAGAACACCATGGCTGAGAGTCATGGCGAGGCAAAAGGCCAGAAAGCCGGCGCCCACACCGAGACCGACGGCGGACATCACGGCGGAGCCTTTCCGCCGTTCGATTCGTCCAACTTCGCCTCGCAGCTGGTGTCGCTGGCGATTGCATTTGTCGCGCTCTACCTGATCGTGTCGCGTATCGCCCTGCCGCGCGTCGGCGGGACGATCGATGCACGTCAGAACAAGATCGAGGGCGATCTGGCCGAGGCGCAGAAGCTGAAGGACGAGTCCGACGCGGCGCTGAAGGCCTACGAGACCGAGCTGGCGAATGCGCGCGCCAACGCGCAGGCGATCGGCAACGAGACCCGCGAGAAGCTGAACGCGGCCTCGGAAGCCGAGCGCAAGGCGCTGGAAGAGAAGCTGGCGGCAAAGCTCGCCGACGCCGAGAAGCAGATTGCAACGACGAGGACCAACGCCATGAGCAACGTCCGCGGCATTGCGGCGGATGCGGCCGGCGCCATCGTCCAGCAACTTGCCGGCGTCACGCCGGACGCCAATGCGGTCAACAGCGCCGTCGACGCGTCGCTGAAGGGATAGACGATGTTTTACGAACCGGAAACCTGGGTTGCGATCGCCTTCGTCCTTCTGCTGGTCGTGTTCGGCTATCTCGGCGTCCATCGCACCCTGCTGACGGCGCTCGACCACCGCGCCGAGCGCATCAAGGCCGAGCTGGAAGACGCCCGCCGTCTGAAGGACGAGGCCAATAAGCTGCTCGGCGAGTACAAGGCGCGCCGCGCCAGCGCGGAGCGCGAGGCCGAGGAGATCATCTCCAACGCCAAGGCCGAAGCCGAGCGGATCGCGGCCGAAGCCAAGACCAAGATGGAAGATTTTGTCGCGCGGCGGACCAAGACCGCCGAGAGCAAGATCGCCCAGGCCGAGGCCCAGGCCGTGGCCGATGTCCGCGCCGCCGCGGCCAACGCCGCCGTGACCGCCGCCTCGACCATCCTGTCGCAGTCGGTCAAGGGCTCGGTTGCCGACGACCTCGTCGGCAAGGGCATCGCCGAAGTCCGCTCCAAGCTGAACTGACGCGATCTGAACTCCTAAAAAAGGGCCGGCGCGAGCTCATCGCGCCGGCCTTTTGTTTTGTCCAAATTCGTCCGTTTGACGCGTTTTCTTCACGCGAACCGGCGTCCACTTCGCTCGAAAACGCTCTGTTATTTCTTCTTGTGTGGCGCGCGGGCCTTGGGCTCCGGCTTCAGGGCCTGCGGGTCGAAGCCAATATAGAAGATGTAATTGTCGTTGTCGGCCGGCGACGGCGCCGGATAGACGACGTCCTCGGCGACCAGGCTGAACGGCACGCTGCCGCTTTCGTCCATCTGCACCGTGGTGGTGTAGGCCTTGGTCATGATCGTCTTCTCGCCGACGCCGCCCTGCACCACGGCAACGCGCAGCGGCACCTGAATGCTCGGTGGCGCGCCCTGGGGACCGACAATGATCCGCCCCTGAATACCGATCTTGGCCGTGATCTGGCCGCTGTTCAGATTGCATTGCCGCGCCGTGCGCGTGATCGAGGCCAGGAACTTGACGTCGTTGCCGACCGCTTCCTTGCCGTTCGCGGCCACCGAATAGGTCGAGGCCCCGGAGCGGATCTGCACCGGCGGGCAGGTCAGTTCGGCGTCGGCATCGTTGAGCTGCTGCGGCGCTGCGGGCGTCGCCGGCTTGTCCTGGTCGGACGAGCCGCCGCCGAACAGGCTCTTGAAGCGGTCGCTCAGCGACTGCGCAGGAGCTGCCGAAGGCAACAAAGTGGCACCGAGACCGATCGATACCGCCGCTGCGAGCGCGAACCTGATCACCCTTTCACCCATCAATATCCTCAAATTTCCCAACCGGGTTCCCTGTTTCGCGGCCGTTATAGCAAGGCAATGGCGGCGAACCCAAGGCATCGAGGGTGGCACCGCCATCCACAAAAAGGCTTACGGATCAGCCGCGGAAATCCTCGTGCAGCAGGCCGAACAGCAGGTGGTCCTGCCAGATCCCGTTGATGCAGAGATAGCGCCGCGCCAGGCCCTCGCGGGTGAAGCCGCACTTCTCCAGCACCCGGATCGACGAGGCATTGGAGGGAATGCAGGCCGCCTCGATGCGGTGCAGATTGAGCTCGCCGAACAGCGAGGGCAGCAGCACCCGCAGCGCCGTCGTCATGTAGCCGCGATGGGCATGCGGCAGCCCGACCCAATAGCCGATCGTGCCGGCCTGCACGATGCCGCGCCGCACATTGGCGAGCGTGATGCCGCCGATCATCACCCCGTCCGATTCGCGGAAGATGATGAACGGATAGGAGCGGTCGGCGGCGATATCCTCGGTGTAGCGGCGCAGCCTCCGGCGGAAGCCGGCGCGGGTCAGGTCATCGGAGGGCCAGATCGGCTCCCATGGTGTGAGGTAGGCGCGGCTGAATTCGCGCAATTGCGCCCATTGCGGGAAATCCGACATCTGCGGCGCGCGCAGCAAGAGCCCGTGACCGCGCGGCATCAGTGCAGCGGGTCCATTGGACGGCAAACGAAACAGGGCCATGGCCCAACACTCCCCGCCACTTCTCCCTCGCCCCGCCCTTGCGGGGAGAGGGTCGGGGTGAGGGGTCTTACCGCAGATTCGGTCTTGCGGCTCTACCCCTCACCCGAAGCCTTCGGCCATAGCCGAGGCTCCGCCTCGGCGTATGTCCGTCAACGGCCGCCGGTAGGCGGCCTATGCTCTCCCCGCAAGCGCGGGGCGAGGTAAGCAGAATTCTTAATGCAGCAGCGTCTTTGCCTTCGACGTCGTCAATCCTTCCGCAAAAGCCACCGCCGTGTCCAGACCCCTGCCGCTGCCGAGCGCGACAACGGCGGGCCGGCTGCGCGCCAGCAGGGCACGGGCGGCGTTGCGGCTCGATTCAACGCTGACCGCGTCGATCCGGGCCACCAGTTCTTCCACCGTCTGCGGCCGGCCATAGGCTAGCACGTGGCGTGCCAATTGTTCGGCCCGCGATGAACAGCTCTCCAGCGCCATCAACAGGCCGGCCTTCATCTGCGCCTTGGCGCGGGCGACCTCGGCCTCGGTCAGGGTTTCGACCGCGTCGTTGATGACGTCGACGATGACTTCCATCATTTCCGGCGCATCGGCCGGATCGGTCCCGGTGTAGAGGCCGAAGAAGCCCGTGTCGGTGTAGGGCGCGTGGAAGGTATAGATCGAGTAGCACAGCCCGCGCTTCTCGCGCACCTCCTGGAACAGCCGCGACGACATCCCGCCGCCGAGCGTGTTGGTGAAGACCTGCAGCGAGAACAGCGACGGGTCGGTCTGCGGCACGCCTTCGAGCGCCAGCGTCAGATGCGCCTGCTCGAGATCGCGATGCACCACCCGCGAGCCGCCCTTGCCGAACATCGCGACCTGCGGCTTCGGCGCCGGGGTGGCGTCGAAGCTCGCAAACTTCTGCGTGACGTCCTCGACGATCCGCGCGTGATCGACCGCGCCGGCGGCCGCGACCACCATGTCGGGGGCGCGGTAATGCGTCGAGAGATAGCCGCGCAGCATGTCGCGATCGAAGACCTTCAGCGTCTTGGCGGTGCCGAGCAGCGAGCGCCCCATCGGCTGCTCCGGATAGCAGAGCTCGTTGAGATGCTCGAACACGACGTCGTCGGGCGTATCCTGCGCCGCGCCGATCTCCTGCACGATGACGCTCTTCTCGCGCTCCAGCTCGTCCGGCACGAAGGACGGGTTGGCGAGGATGTCGGACAGCACGTCGAGCGCCAGCGGCACGTCGGCCTTCATCACCCGCGCATAGTAGGCCGTGGTCTCGGTCGAGGTCCCGGCATTGAGGTCGCCGCCGACCGCCTCGATCTCCTCGACGATCTCGCGCGAGGAGCGCCGCGCCGTGCCCTTGAACGCCATGTGTTCGAGCAGATGCGAGATGCCGTGCTCGTTCGGCTTCTCGTCGCGCCCGCCGACGCCGGCCCAGACCCCGAGCGCCGCGGTTTCCAGATGCGGCATGGTGTCGGTGACGATTGTCAGTCCGCTCGGCAGCTTGGTGATTTCAACGCCCATCAGGCAACTCCCTGCTTGGCAGCACGGCTGACCGACAGCACGAAGCGCTCGACCTCGGCGGAATCATTCTTCATGACCGTGATGTGTTCGGATTTGCTCATCAGGCCTCCGAGCCAGACCGGCAGCTGCGGACGCACCCCGCAGGCGGCTTCCACCGCGTCGGGGAATTTGGCCGCGTGCGCGGTCGACAGCACGATGTTCGGGATCTTGGAATCCGAGGTGTCGCGGTCGGCGACCGCGAGCGCCACCGCGGTGTGGGGATCGACCAGATCGCTCGCCTCGCGCCAGGCGGCGCGGATCGCGGCCGCCGTCTCGGTCTCGTCGGCGCGGCCGGCGTCGAAATCACGGCGCACGGCGGCCAGCGTCGCATCCGGCAGCACGAAACGGCCGGACTGTTTCAGCGAGGCCATCAGGCGGCGGACCTGATCGGCATCGCGGCCGCTCGCCTCGAACAGCAGCCGCTCGAAGTTCGAGGACACCTGGATGTCCATCGACGGCGACGTCGTGGCGTGCACCTCGCGGACCTCGTAGATGCCGGTCTTCAGCGTGCGCGCCAGGATATCGTTGACGTTGGCGGCGATGCGCAAGTTCCGGATCGGCAGCCCCATCCGCTTGGCGACATAGCCGGCGAAGATGTCGCCGAAATTGCCGGTCGGCACCGTGAAGTCGACGGTGCGCTGCGGCGAGCCGAGCGCGACCGCCGAGGTGAAGTAATAGACCACCTGCGCGATGATGCGCGCCCAATTGATCGAGTTGACGCCCGACAGCGCCACCTGGTCGCGGAAGCGATGGTTGTTGAACATCGCCTTCACCAGCGCCTGGCAATCGTCGAAGGTGCCTTCGATCGCGAGCGCGTGGACGTTGGCGGCGCCGGTCGTCGTCATCATGCGGCGCTGCACCTCGGAGATGCGCCCGTTCGGGAACAGCACGACGAGGTCGACATGGTCGAGATTGGCAAAAGCCTCGACCGCGGCGCCACCGGTATCGCCCGAGGTCGCGACCACGATGGTGGTGCGCTGCGCGCGCTTGGCCAGCACGTGATCCATCAGCCGCGAGATCAGCTGCATCGCGACGTCCTTGAACGCCAGGGTCGGCCCGTGGAACAGCTCGAGCAGGAACTGGTTCGGCCCGGCCTGGTCGAGCGGCACCACCGCGGGATGGCGGAACGTGGCATAGGCCTCGTTGGCCATGCGGCCGAGCTCGGCGTCGGAAATCTCGCCGGCGACAAACGGACGGATGATCTCGACCGCGACCTCCCAATAGGGACGGCCGAAGAAGGTGGCGATGGTCTCGGGCGACAGTTGCGGCCAGGTCTCGGGCACGTAGAGCCCGCCGTCACGGGCAAGCCCGGTCAGCATCACATCGCAGAAGCCAAGCACCGGGGCCTCACCCCTGGTCGAAATATACCGCGTCAAACCGCCCTCCAAAGGCTTCGATCCGAGCCTTAAGCCTTTGATATCATGGAATTATCGAGTTCGCTCCATGCGACCCGAACGGTTCACCATAGAAGATCGGACCAGCAATGGGTAGCCCGAAGCGCGCGCTTCGGGGTCGCGGGGTGAGTGACAAGGGGTATCGCTCGCGACCGACCGCCAGCTGCGCCGCATTCACCAATGTCGTCCTGGCGAAAGCCAGGACCCATAGCCACCGCACTTGATGATGAACGGGATCGTGGCCCCAGCATCGCACAACAGTTCTCATTTGGGGTAATGGGTCCTGGCTTACGCCAGGACGACGATGAGGATGGTTCGTGATTCAAGACGTCAAACACCGCGGTGTCATCATGCGCGCATGCGGGTGATCCAGTATTCCAGGGGCTGTCGTTGCTTGAGCCGATGGGCCGCGGCGTACTGGATCGCCCGCATCTACCGGTGTCGTCCCCGCGTCTTTCGCAGGGACGACAGCAAATGTGTGGTGCCGCTTGTGAGTCATAATCGCGCGCTCTCGCGACATCCGCGCGCGAGGGGCGCACGTCAATCAGCCTGGGTCGCGCTATCCACTAACCGCTCGGCGGCGCCAGCGGCTGCACGATCTCCTGGAACGGCGGCAGCGCCTCGCAGCGCGCGGCGTGGGCCTTGAGCGCCGGATAGCGCGCGTCGAACAGATGCGGATGCGCCTCGCCGGTGAAGCGCAGCGCGCAGGCCACCGCGACGTCGGCATGACCAATGCGATCGCCCAGCCAGTACGGCGTCTGCACCGCCGCGCGCTCCTGCTCCAGCACCGCGAGCACGCCCGCGATCTGCGCCTCGCAGCGCTCGACCCAGAGCTTCAACTGCTCCTTGCGCAGCACGCGCTCATAGACAAGGCTCACCGCCTTGTCGGCAAGCCCGGTCGCCAGTGCCGTGATGCGCAGATGCTTGCGCCGCTCCGGCCCCGAGCGCGCGATCATCGCCCTGTCCGGCCCGACCAGCTCGTCGAGATAATCCAGGATCGCACCGCTCTCGATCAGTGCCTCGCCGTCATCGAGCACCAGCGTCGGCACCCGCCGCACCGGATTGTAAGCCGCAACCTTCTCCGCATCGCCGAAGGTCGACCACGGCTTGTGCTCGAACGGCAATCCATAGAGCCGCAGCGCGATCGCGGTGCGGCGGACAAAGGGCGAGTCGTACTGGCCGATCAAAAACATCTGTCATCTCGTCGGTCATGCCGCAGCAGGCCGCGCCTCGAAAACAGAGCTTTCGAAGTGTGCGGCCACGCCGGGGACAAAGGTTGCACTTTGCACCATCGTAGATGGGCCGCGCCGCATTGCAACCGGATCCTGATCCGGTCCGTTAGGCGAGCTATGCAATCACCGGCACGTGCCTCGCCGCATCGCGCGGCGATTTGCCGTCGAGCCTGGGATCATCGGCCACCTCGATCTGCCGCAGGAACGGATGGAAGCCGGAGCGCTGGTAGAATGCGACGGCCAAGGGATGGTCGAAGGTGCAGGTGTGCACCCAGACGCGGCTGACGTCGCGTGACCAGGCAATCTCGAGCGCGCGGTTCATCAGGAAGCGTGCGGCGCCGGTGCCGATGAATTTTGCGGTGACGCCGAAATAGAGCAGCTGGCATTCGCCGGCCACGCTGAAATCGAGTTCGAGCAGGCCCTCATCCTGGCCGTCGACGGCCAGCCCGTAGAGCTCGTTGCCGGGGGCGTGGATCCTCGAGGCGAGATCGGAATCATCGAGCCCGGTGCGAGTGAACCACAGCCACTCCTCGCCGACCCGGCGATAGATATCGCGATACCAGTCGAGCGCTGGCGGATCGACCTTGCGCAGGCGCCACGCGCCGGGCGGGTCGTCGCGCAGCGGCGGCCGCGCGGTCATTTCCAGATGGGTGACGACGGCAGCGATCTTGCCGTGGGGGATGTCGGAGTAACCGTCGGGCAGCAGCATCGCGACCTCTGTTTGCAGGCTGTCGGCGGGACATAACCGCACGTCGCCGCGGATGCAATGCAACGCTGCGTGCAATGCCTGGTCAGGAGAAGCAGACGAGGTAATCCGCCGCTCCTCATTCGAGCGGCCAGGTCCAACGAGCGGGATAAACCAGTTTGAGCGCGCTTTGAGGGAGGGCTCCCCAGGCCCTCCCGTACTCGGTTAGTTGCCGACCCACACGTTGCCGTTGGCGTCGAAATCGTTCTTCGGGTTGTAGCCGGACTCGCGAAGACTCCGCATGCGCATCGCGCGGTCGCTGACATCGCCATTGAGACTGGCGTTGGCATTGAGCACGGCAGGACTCAGTGCGGTACCCATCACGAGACGCTGGTGGGTCCGGTGTTGTGCCGTGCGTGCATCGGCGAGTGCCGCCGTGGACAGACAAACAACTGCGATCGAAACAAGAATAGTTTTCGTCATGGTCAGCTCCTGTGAAGTAACCAGCTGAGCTTTCAATCGCTTCCAGAAAATGCGTGCTCGCGCCGGATGTGAGAACCGTCACAGGCCGGCGGCGATCACGATCGGTCAGACTAACAGGCAGAAGCCAACGCTTCTTGGACGCCCGCGCACAGCGTTGCGGGAAGTCCGTGCGCAAATCGCAAACGTCAACTTGTAGTGATCCAGATGCGCCGCCGCGTTGATGGCACAAAGTGAATAGTGGCTGACCGCCGCAGTCCGCGTCGGCATTCGCACCGATGAGTCCCGGGTCGCGCTTCCGCTTTCACTCTTCGAACTTCGGCGAGACAAGTCGATGACCCGGGACGACATTGGAGTTTGTGGCGCAGCCGATGAGACGTACTCGCTCCCTCACCTCGGCGTCAGCGTGATCGCGTCCGCGGTTGCGGCTACAGTGTGCCGAACACTCGGTGTCGTCCCGGCGAAGGCCGGGACCCATTACCACAGAGTTGGGTTGTTAAGGCACGCTGTGGCCCCAGCACCGCAAAGCAATCGGCATTGGTGGTTATAGGTCCCGGCTTTCGCCGGGACGACGTTGGAGTTTGTGGCGCAGCCGGTGAGACGTACTCGCCCCTCACCTCGGCGTCAGCGTGATCGCGTCAGCGGTTGCAGCTTCCACGGCGCCGCGGCTGTAGAGCAGCGGCACATACTGGCCCGTCGCCCATAGCGGCGCGAGGTCGCGGTAGTGGCCGCTGAAGGGATCGCCGGATTGGCCCGGCGTGTTGACGGCGCGGCTCGCATCCCAATTGCCGACATCGAGCACCATGCGGAATGAAGCGCCGGAGATCAGATGATAGTCGGAGCGGCGATAGGTGGCGGCGCGCGGCACGTTGGCGGCGCCACCGAAGGCGAGCGGGCCGACCTGCATCTGCGCCGCGGTCGCCTTGTCGGCGAGCGGCATCAGCGCGTGATTGAATTGCGCGACATGCAGCCGGCCCCAGCGCCAGGTCGACGCATCGGGGCCGAGCTTGTCGGCAACATCGGCGACCGCCTCGCCAAGACTGTCGCGCAGCACGCGGTCGAGCTCGGCTGAGGGATCGCTGCCGAGGGCGGCGTCCGGCTTTTCGAGATAGCCGACAATGGCGGAGATGCTGGAGGCCTCCGGCGCGATCAGTTCGGCCGCCTTCGGCGCGGTGGTCTTGAGCAGCACCGGGCCGAGATGGTTTGCGATCCACACCTCATAGACCGCGGCGGCCGCGCTATCGGCCGCATCACGCGCATCCCACGCCTTGAGCAGATCGAGGCCCTTCCTGACGTTCGCATCATCCGACGTGAGCGGCTTCAGCAGCGCGACGAGGCGCCGCGCGAGCATGCCGGTGTCGTCGTTCTGCAGCGCCATCGCGTCCGCCAGCGTCACCTTGCTGTTGGCCTGCAGCACCTCGGTGATGCGCTGCCAGCGCGCGCTGTCGGCCCATTCGAATCCGACCCTGCGCTCACCCACCGGATAATCCGCCGGCAGGTTCATCTGGTTGGCGGTGGCGATGAAACCCTGCTTCGGCTGGTACAGCTTCGGCAATTCGTCGAGCGACAGAAAGCCCTGCCACTCGTAGCGGCCGTCGCCGGGCACCGGCATCAGGCCGTCGAAACTGGCGCGGCGCGGCGTCTTGCCGGCGGCGACCCAGCCGATATTGCCTGACGTGTCGGCATAGACCTGGTTCTCCGACGGCGCGCCCCAGCGCCGCATCGCGCCGAGGAAGCCGTTCCAATTCTTCGCCGTCATGTAGTCGGACGAGCCGAAATAGGCCGAGGTGCCCGGCTCGAACCAGATCGAGCGCACGGCGAACGCATGCTTCTTGTCGGCGTCGACGAAGATCACCGGGCCGTGGCGAGTGAACTTCAGCTCGAGATCGCGGTCGGCCTCACCCTTCACCGCCTCCTTCTCATGCACGATCCGCATGTCCTCCCAGCCGCTGCCGTAGCGGTACTGGTTCGGATTGTCGGGGTTGAGCTCGTAGACGTAGAGGTCTTCCTGATCGACGTTGAAGATGGTCAGCCCGAATGCGATGGTGTCGTTGTGGCCGATCGAGATGCCCGGCAGCGCCGGCTCGCCGGCGCCGATCACGGAGATGCCGGGCGCGTTGAGGCCGACGATGTAGCGCAGCGACGGCACCGAGTGCTCGCGATGCGGATCGTTGGCGAGGATCGGACGTCCGGTCGCGGTGCGCGATGCCGCGATCACCCAGTTGTTGGAGCCGATGGTGTCGCGCTGCTGGTCGGCCTCGGCGAGGTAGGTGTCGGGATCATGCGCCAGCGCCGCCTTCTGGTCCTTCGGCGCGGCGAACTTCACCGGCCGCGTGGCAAGATCGTAGGCGGCGAGTACCGCCTTCGGCACGCTGCAGGGATCGAGCCCATCGGGGATCCTGGTGGTCCAGGTGGGCTCCAGCTTGACGCGGAAGCGATCGGCATCGAGGCCTGCAGCGCAGGCGACCCGCGAGCGCTTCACCTCGGAGGCGACATTGCGGGTCAGGCCATGGCTGCGGACGCGCACGACATCCTCTGCCGACCACAAATCCGGCATCGTGCCTGCGATCCTGAACTCGATCGGCAGCGCGCGCTTGCCCGCCTGGACGTCGGCGACATAGGCGTTGACGCCGGCGACGAACGCCTCCGCATAGGATTTCGCCTTCGGGCCATAGGCGGCCCATTCCGCATTCATGTCGCCGCGATAGAGGAACAGGCGCAGCGCCTTGTCCTGCTCGGCATAGGCAGGGCCAAAATCCTTCGCCAAGAGGCCGAGCCCGCGCTTGCGCCAGAGATCGATCTGCCAGAGCCGATCGCGCGCGGCGTTGAAGCCCTGCAGGAAGAACAGGTCGTGCTCGTTGCCGGCATAGATGTGCGGGATGCCCCAGACATCGACCAGGATCTGCCCCGGCGCCTTCAGCCCGGCGACGTCGGTCTTGACCTCGCGCGCCGCGACGAGCGGGGTCGGCTTCTCACGCGCGGTGGCGGGAGCGGCAAGTATTGCGGCGCAGAGTGCGGCGGCGAGTAGCTTGGCGACGCGGTTGAGATCCGTGTTCATGTTGTTCTCCGATGGTTGTTATTGATTGTTGCGCGCACTTGGCGAGATTGAGCGGCAGCCGCAGCGGCGCCGCTTGCGAGACTCTTGGTGAGGAGAGAGCCCCCACCCGTAGCGCATCTGATGATGCGCTACGACCTCCCCCGCTAGCGGGAGAGGTGCAGCGAGCTTGCCGCAGCATCAGTTCATCATTCCCCCTCGTCGCTCGCCAGCACGCCCTTCACCGCGCGGGCCCAGCCGGCGAGCTTGCGCTCGCGCGTCGCCTGGCTCATCGCCGGCCTGAAGCGGTGCTCGAGCCGCCAATTGTCGGCGAATTTCGCGGGCTCCGGATAGACGCCGGCATCGAGACCGGCGAGATAGGCGGCCCCTAACGCCGTGGTCTCCTGGATCATCGGGCGGTCGACCGGCGCGTTGAGCAGATCGGCGAGCCGCTGCATGGTCCAGTCCGAGGCGGTCATGCCGCCGTCGACGCGCAGCACGGTGTTGGCGGCGTTGGCCTCCGGCCAGTCGGTGCGCATCGCGGCCCACAGATCGAAGGTCTGGTAGCACACGCTCTCCAGCGTCGCATGCGCGAGCTCGGCCGGACCGGTGTTGCGGGTCAGCCCGAACAGCGCGCCGCGCACGCGCGGATTCCAGTACGGCGCGCCCATGCCGACGAAGGCGGGCACCAAATAGACGCTCTGCATGCTGTCCGATTTATCGGCAAGCGGCCCGGTCTCCGCGGCGTGCTTGATGATGCCGAGCCCGTCGCGCAGCCACTGCACCGCGCTGCCGGCGACGAAGATCGAGCCCTCGAGCGCGTAGGTGCGCTGGCCGCCGAGCTGGTAGGCGATGGTGGTGAGCAGCTTGTTCTTCGAGGCCACCGGCGTGGTGCCGGTGTTGAGCAGCGCGAAGCAGCCGGTGCCGTAGGTCGACTTCATCATGCCGGGCTCGAAGCAGGCCTGGCCGATGGTCGCGGCCTGCTGGTCGCCGGCAATCCCAGAGATCGCGATCGGGCCGCCGAACAAGTCCGCCGTGCTCTCGCCGAACCGGGCGGAGGAATCCTTCACCTCGGGAAGCATCGAGCGCGGTACGCGCAGCAGCCTGATGAGGTCATCGTCCCAGGCGCCGGTATGGATGTTGAACAGCAGCGTGCGCGAGGCGTTGGTGGCGTCGGTGGCGTGGACCCGCCCGCCGGTGAGCCGCCACAGCAGATAGCAGTCGACGGTGCCGAACAAGAGTTCGCCGCGCTCGGCGCGCTCGCGCGCGCCCGGCACGTGATCGAGGATCCAGGCGACTTTGGTGCCAGAGAAATAGGGATCGATGATCAGACCGGTCTTGGCCGAAATCACCGACTCATGGCCCTCGGCCTTGAGTTTTGCGCAGATGTCGGCGGTGCGGCGGTCCTGCCAGACGATGGCGCGGTGCACGGCCTGTCCGGTGGCGCGGTCCCACACCACGGTGGTCTCGCGCTGGTTGGTGATGCCGATCGCGGCGATATCTTTCGCCTTGAGGCCGGCCTTCTCCAGCGCCTCGCGGCACACCATCACGGTCGAGGTCCAGATGTCCTCCGGCTCGTGCTCGACCCAGCCGGAGGCGGGGAAATGCTGCGGAAACTCCTGCTGCGCGACGGCGGCGATGGAGATGTCGCCGCGAAACACCATGGCGCGCGACGATGTGGTGCCCTGATCGATGGCCAGCACGAAAGACATGAGCGTTTCCCTTAAACAGCTTCATCCCGAGAGGGATCGGTGCAGGCGTCAAGGGAGCGGATTACCGCGGCGAGGTCAAGATTGGAGGCGGGCGTGGCCGGATGGTCGAGGCAAGAGTCCGCGAGGGTATCAGTCCCGTCATCCTGAGGTGCGAGCGGAGCGAGCCTCGAAGGATGCACGGCCCCCCAAGTCGGGCCGTCGACCCTTCGAGACGGCCGCTCCGCGGCCACCTCAGGGTGACGGTGATGGAAATGAGCGCACCGCCTCAACCGTCATTGCGAGGAGCGAAGCGACGAAGCAATCCATCCATCAGCGCAAACGGACGAATGGATTGCTTCGCTTCGCTCGCAATGACGGTTGGAGCGGCCGGGCAGCCCGATCACATCGGCCGGTAGGTCCGCACATCGGCGGGGACGTTGACGCCGATCTTGATCGCGCCGACCGAGCGGATGATGTCGTCGCCGAGCAGCTGGGCGAAGCAGGCATAGCCCCAGTCGTTCATGTGCAGGCCGTCGGCGATGACGAAATCGGTGATCGGGATCGCCTGTTTCTCGTGCCAGTCGCGCATCACCTCGAAGCGCGGGAAGATGCCGACATGACGCAGGGCGGCGATGCGGCCGAGCAGCTTCACCATGCCGCGCGCGCTTTCGGGGCGCTCGGTGACGCGCGGCGAATATTGCGGATCGACCAGCACGACGTCGGCGCCGGACGCCTGAAGGCGCGCCACGCCGTCCTCGACCTGCTTGGCGGTCTCGGTCGGATCGAGGTTGCGCAGCACCGCGTTGGTGCCGACCTGCCAGATCACCATGTCGGGATGGACGTCGATCACTTCGGTCTGCAGCCGCTTCATCATCTCGGGCGCGTCCTCGCCGCCCTTGCCGCGATTGAGCACGGTAATGTCGGCGGACGGATACTGCCGGCGCAACTGTCCGGCGAGCCGGTTCGGATAGGTGAATTCCGGCGCCGACGAACCATAGCCCTGGGTCGAGGACGAGCCGAACGCGATGATGACGACCGGCTTGCCGGCGGCGAGCTTGGCCGCGACATGCGGCAGCGAGCCGGTGCTGTTCGGCACACCCTTGGGCTGATGACAGGGCACGCGGTTGAAGATGTCGCTGGCGGATTTCGCGGCCTGCTTCACCCTGTCGAACGCCTTCGCGGCGACGCCGGGTTGCGGCGGATTGGTCGCGTCGGCCGTCGCAGCGGGCTGCGTTGCATCAGGCTTTGCAGCCTCGGTCTTGCCGTCGGACGAAAGCGCTGCATGCTGGTCGGTCTGCGCGCGCGACGGCACGACCGCGATCGGCGCGAGCAGTGCCAGCGCCGCAACGGCGCACAGACTCCGCCCTGCGGAAGCGCGAAAAGGGAAGGCAAAACGCATTTACTCTGCTTCCTTAATTCTGCTGCACCGGGCCCAGATGGGCCGCATCGATCACGAATTTCGCCAGTGCGCGGCCGAGACAGGCATGAACCTTCTTGGCCAGATCGACACCATGCGAGGTGCTGAACAGGTCAAAATATCCGGCGTCGCTCCACTGCTTCATAATCGCGAACCGGTCGAACAGCGGAACGTCGTGCTGCTGCGCCACCACCTTCATGTTGTCGAGATAGGGCGGCGCAGAGATCATCGTCTCCGTACGCGGGCTGTATTGCAGATTGACCAGCACCACGTCGGTCCCGGCGTCCCGCAACGCAACAACGCCTTCGTTGATGGCGGTACGGAAATCGTCGGGATCGACCGCTCGCATAGCATCGACGGTTCCGGTCTGCCAGATAACCAAAGTAGGCTTTTTTGCCTCAACAAGCTTAACAAGAGTTCCCGCGGTCTCCTCGGCGGTGCTCTTTCCCTGTAATTCTACGGATAGATCGATCGTCGACGACGGCAACGCTTCCTTCAGCGCCGCCTGCAGCGTGGCCGGATAGGCGCTCGCCTCGTTGCCCTGGATGGTCGAGGAGCGGCTGCCGACCACCAGCACGTTGAGCGGCCGGTTGGACTTGATGGCGTCGGTGACTTTGGGCAGCGAGCTCTCGCTCGTAAGCAGATAGGCGGGCACGTCGCAGGGCGGCGGCGGGGGCGGCTCCGCGGTGTCGCCGGCGCGCGCGGGCGCCGCCGCCAAACCGGCCGTCAGGCAGGCTGCGAGCAGCGTCAGGCCCAGCATCGTCGGCGCGGACTTCATGCTCCCCCTCCCGCCAGATCGGCGTTGCCGGCGGCGCCTTTTTTCGAGGCGCCTTTGTCGGCGGAGTGTTTGTACCACGAAATGATCCACGCCATGCCGCACATGATGAGGATGCCGCAGACGCTGATCAAGGCGTGCAGTGCGGCACCGCCAGATACTTCGGCAAGCACGAAGTGACCGGCGAAGGCGAGGAAGACCCCGAGGCAGAATATCTCAAGCGAATGCTGGCCACACAGGATCAAAGGTCGCAGCCAGGGCGATTTCAGCCCCGGCCAGTCCTTGGGCAGGAAGCGCACGGTGAGCGCGGCGAGCGCCAGGAAGTGCGCGAACCGCAACACGTCCAGGTCGGTCTTGTTGATCGGATACATCCATTGCTCGATCACCTTCGGCATGATGTGGCCGAGCTGCGGCACGTACCAGGTCAGGGTCACGAAGAACGCCGCGACCAGATAGACGATGCAGATCCACATCGTGATGTTCGACGACAGGATGCGCGACATCCGCCGCGCCCCGCCGAGCGCGCACCAGGCGCCGAACACGAACAGCAATTGCCAGGCGAACGGATTGAACGCCCAGAAGCCGTTCGGATAAGCCGAGAGGTAAAGATCGAACTGCCAGGTCAGCGCGTAGAGCACGACCGACAGGCCGAGCGTGACGTCGGGCTTCCACTTCATCAGCCACAGGATCAGCGGCAGGAACAGCATCAGCACGATATAGAGCGGCAGCACGTCCATGTTGACGGGACGGAAGCGCAGCAGCAGCGCCTGGACGATGGTGACGTCGGGCTGCTTGAGGAAGTCCATGATCCCCATTTCCTCGCTGTAGAGCGGGTTCTCGAACGAGGTCGCGACATAGGAGATCTCGGCGAGGAAGATCGTGAACAGGAAGACGTGCGCGACGTAGATCTGCCAGACCCGGCGCAGGATGCGCGCCGTCGCGATCACGAAACCGCCCTCCAGCATGGCGCGGCCGTAGACGAAGGCTGCGGTGTAGCCGGAGATGAAGATGAAGATCTCGGTGGCGTCGGAGAAGCCGTAATTGCGGATCGTCAGCCAGGTCAGAAGATTGGTCGGCAGATGATCGATGAAGATCAGCCACAGCGCGAGCCCGCGGAACAGATCGAGGCGGAGCTCGCGCTCGCCGGTCGCCGGCAGCGTGATCGCGGGCGCAGCAACCTTCGCCTCGGCCTCAGCCTTTACTTCGGTCTTGGCGTCAGCCACCGGCGAACCGGCTATGGGATCGGCAATCGAGCTCATCAAACACCGTGTCGGCCGCGGACGCCCCGCACGCCGTGCTGAAAAGATAATATCGGTCCGCGAGTTGCCGACAAAGCACGGAGTGCGGCGGCATGCGGCCGCGCTTTAGAGCGGAACTATGTTGAAACCGCGATGAACGAGCCGCCCTTGGACCGCCTTTTCGCGGCCTGGCAGGCGATTGGTTCCGGCGGTTCAATTGGCTATGATAGCGCCCTGTTTGAGCATGATCCGGTCGAAAACGGACCATGCGCCAGGATCATCGGATTGAGCCGCATGTACCGCGCCGTTACCCGCCAGATCGAAGTCACCGTCGAGCCGAACTTCATGCCGGAGCGCTCGTCGGTCGACCGGCGCGAATATTTCTGGTCGTACAAGATCGTGATCGTCAATTCGGGCCCGGAAACGGTGCAGCTGCAGACGCGGCACTGGATCATCACCGACGCCACCGGCCGCCGCCAGGAGGTGCGCGGCGAGGGCGTGGTCGGCGAGCAGCCGGTGCTCGCGCCCGGCGAGCGCTTTGAATACACGAGCGGCGTGCCGTTGCCGACCGCCTCCGGCTTCATGACCGGCAGCTATCAGATGGTCACCGAAGCCGGCGAGCGCTTCGACATCGACGTACCGACGTTCTCGCTGGACAGCCCGAGCCCGGGCGGGAAAAGGGTGCTGAACTGACGCGCAGCAATGCATGTCATCGCCGGGCTTGACCCGGCGATCCATCGCTTCAAGAACGCTTTTGCCATGATGGATGGCCGGGTCAAGCCCGGCCATAACGAAGGTCGCCTGTTACTCCACGCCGGCTTCCTGCGGCGTGAATTCATACACCGACGAGCAGAACTCGCAGGTCACGACGACCTTGCCGTCCTTGACCATCTCGGCGCGGTCGTTCGGCGCAAAGCTCTTCAGCATCGACGACACCGCATCGCGCGAGCAGGAGCACTGCGCGCGCAGCGTTTGCGGATTGAAGACGCGCACGCCGCGTTCGTGGAACAGGCGATAGAGCAGCCGCTCGCCGGACAGATCGGGATCGATCAGCTCGACGTCCTCGACGGTCGAGATCAGCGACTGGCCCTCGACCCAGGCGTCATCGTCCGGCACGCTATGCGTGGCCGTGCCTTCCGGCGCATCGCCGGGATGCAAATCGGCCTGCTTGGCGCGCTCGGGCGCCTTGGGCAGGAATTGCAGCAGGATGCCGCCGGCGCGCCAGCGCAGCTTGCCGCCTTCGCCGCCGCGCATCTCCTCGCCGACCGCAAGCCGCACCCGCGTCGGGATTTGCTCCGAGCGAAGGAAATATTCGTGGGCCGCCTCTTCCAGGCCGCCGCCGTCGAGCGCGACCAGTCCCTGGTAGCGGCTGGTGTTAGAGCCCTGATCGATGGTCATCGCAAGGTGGCCCTTGCCGAGCAGCTCGCCCGAGCTCTGGCCGTTCTTGAGGCGCGATGCGTCGTAGCGCGCATAGGCGCGCAGCCGGTCGGGTGCCTGGAAATCGACGATCAGGAGCGAGACCGGACCGTCGGTCCGGGTCTGCAAAATGAAGCGGCCCTCGAACTTGACCGACGAGCCGAGCAGCGTGGTGAGCACGATCGCCTCGCCGAGCAGCTTGCCGACCGCGGGCGGATAGTCGTGCTTGTGCAGGATCTCGTCGAGCGCGGGGCCGAGCCGGGTCAGCCGGCCGCGCAGGTCCAGCGCGCCGACCTCGAAGGCCAGCACGGCATCGTCGACCGGAACCGCTGAGGGCGCGCGAACCGGCGCCTCGGGCGTGATTTTGATGTCGGGGGATTGTGAAACCATGGCGCTCTATCTGGGGTCTCGGACCATGAAATAAAGGGGTTCACTAACGCGGATATCTCCGTCGTCCCTGCGAAAGCACTAGCGTATATACATATCCTCCGCAGTCTTTCCGGAGTCTTCTCAAAGAGTTGGCCGAAAACCGCAGAGAACTTACTCATCTGCACTAGGGTTGCGCCCGCCGATTTCGGCTCTCGCCTAGTAGCTAACCCCTTGATGATGAGTCGGTTTTCTAGCCTCGAAGAGATGTGTAAATGCCCTAGTGCGAAAGCAGGGACCCATAACCACCGATGTGAGTTGCTGCATTCAGCTGGTGACCCAGCCTTCGCAACAATTGACAGCGGTGGTTATGGTCCCGGGTCGCGCTTCGCTTGCCCGGGACGACAACGCTTACTGATCTACGACTACGCGACCGCGTCGAAACACCAGGCCAGAATGCCCTTCTGCGCATGCAGGCGGTTTTCCGCCTCGTCGAACACCACGGATTGCGGCCCGTCGATCACCTCGTCGGTGACCTCCTCGCCGCGATGCGCGGGCAGGCAGTGCATGAACAGTGCGTCCGGCTTGGCGAGCGACATCAGCTTGGCATTGACCTGATAGGGCCGCAGCACGTTGTGGCGGTGCTCACCCTCCTTGTCGCCCATCGACACCCAGGTGTCGGTGACGACGCAGTCGGCGCCGCGCACGGCGGCTTCCGGATCGGTGCCGAGCATGATCGGCGCGCCGGTCGCCTTGATCCAGTCGCGCATCGGCTTTTTCGGCGAGAGCTCCGGCGGGGTCGCGACATTGAGCTGGAACTTGAATCGCTCGGCGGCATGTGCCCAGGAGGCCAGCACGTTGTTGTCGTCGCCGGTCCAGGCCACGGTCTTGCCCTCGATCGAGCCGCGATTTTCCTCATAGGTCATGAGGTCGGCCATCACCTGGCAGGGGTGCGAGCGCCGGGTCAGGCCGTTGATGACGGGAACGGTGGCGTGCGCCGCGAGCTCGAGCAGCGCGTCATGGTTGAGGATGCGGATCATGATCGCATCGACATAGCGCGACAGCACGCGCGCGGTGTCAGCGATGGTCTCGCCGCGGCCGAGCTGCATCTCGGCGCCGGTCAGCATGATGGATTCACCGCCGAGCTGGCGCATGCCGACGTCGAACGACACCCTTGTGCGGGTCGACGGGCGCTCGAAGATCATCGCCAGCGTCTTGCCTTCGAGCGGCTTCCTGCCCTTCTCATGCGCCTTCAGCTTCGCCTTCATGGCGGCTCCGGCGGACAGCATGTTGCGCAGCTCGCCGAGCGGCAGCTCGTTGATATCGAGGAAGTGACGGACCGGCTTGCTCATTATCCAGCCACCTTCTTCGGCTGCGCCGCCGACAGCACAGAGCAGGCGCGCTCGAGCGCGGTGATCGACTGGTCGATCTCGGGCTCGGTCACGATCAGCGGCGCCAGGAACCGCACCACATTGTCGCCGGCGCCGACGGTGAGCAGCTTCTCGTTGCGCAGGGCGGCGATCAGGTCGCCCGACGGCACCACCGCCTTGACGCCGATCAACAGCCCCTCGCCGCGCACCTCCGACAGCACGCCGGGATAGCGGTCGACGACGGAAGCGAGCTTCTGCTTGAGCAGCAGCGACATCTTCTGCACATGCTCGAAGAAGCTGGGTTTCAGCATGACGTCGAGCACGGCATTGGCGGCGGCGACCGCGAGCGGATTGCCGCCGAAGGTCGAGCCGTGCGAGCCGGGCGCCATGCCGGCCGCAGCCTGTGCGGTCGCCAGCACCGCGCCGATCGGAAAACCGCCGCCGAGCGCCTTGGCCAGCGACATCACGTCCGGCGTGACGCCGGTGCGCTTGTAGGCGAACAGCTCGCCGGTGCGGCCCATGCCGGTCTGCACCTCGTCGAAGGCGAGCAGCAGGCCGTGCTCGTCGCACAGCGCGCGCAGCGCCTTGAAGAATGCCTGCGGCGCCGAGCGCACGCCGCCCTCGCCCTGCACCGGCTCGATCAGGATGCCGGCGGTGTGCGGACCGATCGCCTTCTTCACCGCCTCGATGTCGCCATGCGGCACCTGATCGAAGCCGTCCATCGGCGGGCCGAAGCCTTCGAGATATTTCGCCGAGCCGGTCGCCGCCAGCGTGCCCAGCGTGCGGCCGTGGAAGGCGCCCTCGAAGGTGATGATGCGGTAGCGCTCGCCATGGCCCTTGGAGAAGTGATAGTGGCGGACCAGCTTGATCACGCCCTCCATCGCCTCCGCGCCGGAATTGCAGAAGAACACGAAGTCGGCAAAGCTCTGCTCGCACAGCCGCGCGGCAAGCACCTCGCCGTCCGGGCTCTTGAACAGGTTCGACATGTGCCAGAGCTTGGTCGCCTGTTCCTGCAGCGCCTTGACCAGATGCGGATGCGCGTGCCCGAGCGCGTTGACCGCGACGCCCGAGGTGAAATCGAGATAGCGGTCGCCGTTGGTTGCGATCAGCCAGGCGCCCTCACCGCGCTCGAAGCCGAGATCGACCCTGGCGAAGACGGGGAGCAGATGCGACGTGGCAGCGTTGGTCATGGCGATCACTGACGGTTTTTAAGCCGACAATTGCCGCTGCGCCTTGACGCCAGCGCAGCAACGGCCAGCTTCGGAAAACAAAACGGCCGCCTTTGCGGGCGGCACGTGGCGGGCATTCTATGCTGCGGTCGGTAAGTGTCAATCGCCACGAAGTGGCCTTCCTGCAATGCGAAACGAGCGCAATCCGGAGCATTCCGGTGCGGTGGAAAAGCCTCATCGCGATGCTTAACTGTGTGGGAACATGTGGACGCACGGCCGCGGACTCTTGCGCCAGAGTCACGCCATATTGTAGCGTTTGGCCTGTCGGGTACGACATCTCGTGCGGCGGTACTGGACCCTCTAAGTAGCCTTCGTGTCTCGCGTAAACGTTCGGGCGCAACACCGTGCCCGGCGAGGGCTAAGGGATTCTGGCCGCAGGGATATTTGTCCAGATTGGCTCGCAGCGCCGCTCCAATGATTGGCCGGCGCTGCGCGAAGGGAAGAATGCGATGACTGTATTGACCTGGTCCGACGATCGCGTCGAGCAGCTGAAGAAACTCTGGGAGTCCGGCCTGTCGGCCAGCCAGATCGCGGCGGAACTTGGCAATGTGACGCGAAACGCCGTGATCGGCAAAGTGCATCGGCTCGGCCTCTCCGGCCGCGCCAAGGCACCCTCCACGGCCGCGCCGCGGCAGCGCAAGGCTCGCCCGGCCCAGCACATGATGCGGGTGGCGCGTCCGGTCTCGCGCGGCAACACCGCGCTGGCGCACGCCTTCGAGGTCGAGATGGAGCCCGATCCGATCTCCTACGACAATGTGGTGCCGATGAGCCAGCGGCTCTCGCTGCTCGAGCTCAACGAGGCCACCTGTCATTGGCCGGTCGGCGATCCCTCGAGCCCGGAATTCTTCTTCTGCGGCGGCAAGGCGCTCGCCGGCCTGCCCTATTGCGCGCATCACTCGCGCGTCGCCTACCAGCCCGCCGCCGATCGCCGCCGGCCGTCGGCGAAACCGCAGATCAAGTGAGCACTCGGGAAAACGACGGAAAACCTCAAAAACAAATCCCCGCGAAAGCGGGGATTTTTTTTGTGTGATCCGTAGCCCGGCTATATCACCAGCGTCGTCCCGGCGCAGGCCGGGACCCATAACCACGAATGGGTGTTGTTAGAAAGCCGTCTGGCCGCGTGCCGATTGCGCTGGCCGCGGCGTATGGGTCCCGGCTTGCGCCGGGACGACGTAGTGTTGCGGTTTATGAATGCCGCATGGCCGTTACGGCTGCGGCTCGGCCTTGGCAAAGCGGTCGTCGAGCGCGTAGCCGGCGCCGCGCACGGTGCGGATCGGATCCTGCTCGCGGCCCGGATTGAGCAGCTTGCGCAAGCGGCCGATATGCACGTCAACGGTGCGCTCATCGATGTAGATGTCGCGGCCCCAGACGCTGTCGAGCAGTTGCTCGCGGCTGAACACGCGGCCGGGATGCTCGAGGAAGAATTCGAGCAGGCGATACTCGGTCGGCCCGAGATCGATCGGACGGCCCGAGCGCGCCACGCGGCGCTTCTCGCGGTCGAGCTCGATGTCGCCGTAGGTCAGCACGGTCGCAAGCCGCTCCGGGCTGGCGCGGCGCAACAGGCCCTTCACCCGCGCCAGCAACTCCGGCACCGAGAACGGCTTGACGATGTAATCGTCCGCGCCGGTGGCAAGCCCGCGCACGCGCTCGCTTTCCTCGCCGCGCGCGGTCAGCATGATGATCGGAAGCTGCTTGGTCTCGGGCCGCGCCCGCAGGCGGCGGCACAGTTCGATGCCGGACAGGCCCGGCAGCATCCAGTCCAGCACCACGAGGTCGGGAACGCGCTCCTTCAGCCTTGTATCCGCATCGTCGCCGCGCCCCACCGTCTCGACATCGTAGCCTTCCGCATCGAGATTGTAGCGCAACAGCGTCGTCAGCGCTTCCTCGTCTTCGACTACCAGAATGCGTGCGCTCATCGGTTTAAGTTCTTTCTCTGTGGTGATCCGTTGCCCAGACGCAAACCGAAACGCTTACTTCCTTGAGCATAGTCCCCGCGGAAACGATTTTTCGCGAGGATCATCCAGTTTCGCTCTTGCCGGTTCCGTGCTTGCCGATCATGCCTCAGTTGCCCGGCACCGTGGTGGCAAAAGTGGTCATGTCGCCCTTCGGGCGCTTGTCGGTGATCTGCTGGCCCTCGATCATGTAGAACACGGTCTCGGCGATATTGGTGGCGTGATCGCCGATCCGCTCGATGTTCTTGGCGCAGAACATCAGATGGATGCAGAACGAGATGTTGCGCGGATCTTCCATCATGTAGGTGAGCAGTTCGCGGAACAGCGAGGTGCAGATCGCATCGACCTCCTCGTCGCCCTTCCAGACGTTCATCGCCGCCGGCAGGTCGTGCGCGGCGTAGGCGTCGAGCACCGACTTGACCTGCGACAGCACGAGGTCGGTCATGTGCTCGAGGCCGCGGATCAACTTCAGCGGCTGGAAATCGCTCTCCAGCGCCGCGACGCGCTTGCCCATGTTCTTGGCGAGGTCGCCGATCCGCTCGAGGTCGGTGGCGACGCGCATCGCGCTGACGATCTCACGCAGGTCGATCGCCATCGGCTGGCGGCGGGCGATCGTCAGCACCGCCCGCTCTTCGATGTTGCGCTGCAGATTGTCGATCTCGATGTCGGCGGCGACCACGCGCTTGCCGAGCGCGACGTCGCGACGGATCAGCGCGTCGACCGACTCGGTAATCATCCGTTCGACCAGGCCGCCCATCTCGGCGACCAGGCGGGTCAACTCCTGCAGGTCGCTGTCGAATGCCTTGGCGGTATGTTCAGAAGCCATCGCTTGTCTCCCTCAACCATGATCCCGGGGATCATGGCTTCGTGTCCTGAATTTTAGCATGACCTGATCGGAAAACCGGTTTCCACTTTTCCGGATCATGCGCCGGTCAACCGAACCGGCCGGTGATGTAGTCCTGGGTGCGCCGATCGCTCGGTGAGGTGAAGATCTTGTTGGTGTCGTCGAACTCGATCAGCTCGCCGAGATACATGAAGGCGGTCTTGTCGGAGACGCGCGCCGCCTGCTGCATGTTGTGGGTGACGATCGCGATCGTGTAGTCCTCGGAGAGCTCCTGGATCAGTTCCTCGACCTTGGCGGTCGAGATCGGGTCGAGCGCCGAGCACGGCTCGTCGAACAGGATCACCTCGGGGCGCACCGCCACGGTGCGCGCGATGCACAGGCGCTGCTGCTGGCCGCCGGAGAGCGACAGGCCGGAGGCGTTCAGCTTGTCCTTGACCTCGTTCCACAGCGCGCCGCCGCGCAGCGCCTTCTCGACCCGGTCGTCCATCTCGGACTTCGATATCTTCTCATAGAGGCGGATGCCGAAGGCGATGTTCTCGTAGATCGTCATCGGGAACGGCGTCGGCTTCTGGAACACCATGCCGACCCGCGCGCGCAGCAAGTTGAGGTCGAGCTTGGGGTCGAGAATGTTGGTCTGGTCCAGCATCAGCTGGCCGACCGCACGCTGGCCCGGATAGAGGTCGTACATCCGGTTGAAGATGCGCAGCAGGGTCGACTTGCCGCAGCCGGACGGGCCGATGAACGCCGTGACGCGGTTGGTGCCGAGCGTCAGGTTGATGTTCTTCAGCGCGTGGTGCTCGCCGTAATAGAAGTTGAGATTGCGCACCGTGACTTTCGGCGGCGCTTCCGGCAGCGGAACCTGCGGAATGTGGCCTGCGGCAGTCGTGGAGACGGAAAGCTCGGTCATTTTGCGGCCCTTTCGGCACCAAGGATACGCGCGCCGATATTCAACGCGAGCACGGTGAATGTGATGAGCAGCGCACCGCTCCACGCCAGCTCTTTCCAGTAGGCGTAGGGGCTCTGCACGAAGTTATTGATGGTCACCGGCAGGTTGGCCATCGTCTTGGTCAGATCCAGGCTGAAGAACTGGTTCGACAGCGCGGTGAACAGCAGCGGCGCGGTCTCGCCGGCGACGCGGGCGGTCGCCAGCAGCACGCCGGTGATCAGCCCCGATCGCGCCGCACGATAAGCGATCCGCTTGATCACCAGCGAACGCGGCAGGCCGAGCGCGGAGGCGGCCTCGCGCAGCGGATTGGGCACCAAGAGCAGCATGTCTTCGGTGGTGCGCAGCACGACCGGGATCACGATCACCGCGAGCGCGAGACTGCCTGCGATCGCCGAGAAGCCGCGCATCGGCACCACCACCGCACCATAGATGAACAGGCCGATGATGATCGAGGGCGCGCTGAGCAGGATGTCGTTGATGAAGCGGATCACCGAGGTCAGCTTGTCGTGCTTGCCGTATTCGGCGAGGTAGGTGCCGGCGAACAGGCCAAGCGGCGCGCCGATGCCGACGCCGATCACGGTCATGATGACCGAGCCGACGATGGCGTTGAGCAGGCCGCCTTCGGTCGAGCCGGGCGGCGGCGTGTTCTGGGTGAACAGCTGCACGCTGAGGCCGGCAAGGCCGTTATAGAGCAGCGTGATCAGGATCAGCGCCAGCCAGGTGACGCCGAACAGCGCGGCGCCGACACAGAGTGCGCGGATGACGATGTCGCTGCGGCGGCGGGATTTGTAGATCGGGTTCATGGCGTTACTTCCCCGCCTTCTTTTCAAGCCGCATCAGCATCAGCCGCGCGCCGGCGAGCACGAAGAAGGTCAGCACGAACAGCAGCAGGCCGAGCAGGATCAGGCCGGACTGGTGCAGGCCGTCGCTCTCGGCGAATTCGCTGGCGATCGCCGCCGAGATCGTGGTGCCCGGCGCGAAGATCGACGACGAGATACGGAACGAGTTGCCGATGATGAAGGTCACCGCCATGGTCTCGCCGAGCGCGCGGCCGAGCGCCAGCATGATGCCGCCGATCACGCCGACGCGGGTGTAGGGGATCACGACGCTGCGGACGACCTCCCAGGTGGTGCAGCCCATGCCGTAGGCGGCCTCCTTCAGCACCGGCGGCACGGTCTTGAACACGTCGACCGAGATCGCGGTGATGAAGGGCAGCACCATGATCGCAAGGATCAGCGCGGCGTTGAACAGGCTGAGATAGGACGGCGGGCCTGCGAACACCGCGCCCAGCACCGGGACGCCCTCGAAGATCCGGATCATGAAAGGCTGAAAGGTGTTGGCCAGGAACGGGCCGAGCACGAAAAAGCCCCACATGCCGTAGATGATCGACGGGATGCCGGCGAGCAGCTCGATCGCGATGCCGATCGGGCGGCGCAGCACTTGCGGGCAGAGCTCGGTGAGGAACACGGCGATGCCGATGCCGACCGGAATGGCGATCAGCATCGCGATGACCGAGGTGATCAGCGTGCCGTAGATCGGGCCGAGCGCGCCGAGCACCGGCGGATCGGCCGAGGGCGCCCAGCGCTGCGTCCACAGGAAGGCGAAGCCGTATTCCTTCATCGCCGGCCAGGCGCCGACGATCAGCGACAGGATGATGCCGCCGAGGATCAACAGAACCGAGATCGCCGAGATACGGGTGATCCAATAGAAGGTGAGGTCACCAAGCTTGAAGGCGCTGAGGGCCTTGGCGCGATCGTAAGGTCCCGCGGCTTCCATCACATCGCTCTGAACAGCCATGTCTGCCACGCCAATCCCCTCTTTAGTATGCAAAAGCCACGCAAACCGCTACGCCCCGAAGCGATCTTCACTGACGCATTTGGCCGGGCGTCGTCGTTCCAGCCACGCCCCTTGAGGCGCGAACCCCGGCCTCGATCCCGCGCTTGTAGCCGCGGTGATGGAGACCGGGTCTTGGTCGCTCGACCTGTGCCGCGATCGAGTCGGCACAGGCCCTGTCGCAGCGTCGGACTTAGCTCTTGATGTCCGACGACCAGGTCTTCTCGATCAGCTTGACGACCGAGTCCGGCATCGGGATGTAGTCGAGCTCTTCGGCCGCCTTGTCGCCCTTCTCGAAGGCGTATTTGAAGAACTTGAGCGCTTCCTGCGAGGCCGCCTTGTCGGTCGAGTCCTTGTGCATCAGGATGAAGGTCGCCGCGGTGATCGGCCAGGAGGCTTCGCCCGGCTGGTCGGTCAGGATCACGTAGTAGCCGGGAGCCTTGGCCCAGTCGGCATTCGAGGCGGCAGCCTGGAAGGCAGCCATGGTCGGCTGCACGGTCTTGCCGGCCTTGTTGACCAGCCCGGTGTAGGTCAGCTTGTTCTGCTTGGCGTAGGCATACTCGACATAGCCGATCGCGTTCTTGGTCTGGCTGATGTTGCCGGCAACGCCTTCGTTGCCCTTGGCGCCGACGCCGACCGGCCACTCGACCGCGGTGCCGGAACCGACCTTGGACTTCCAGTCGGCATTCGACTTGGAGAGATAGTCGGTGAAGTTGAAGGTGGTGCCCGAACCGTCCGAACGGCGCACGACGGTGATGGCATCGCCCGGCAGGGTCAGCTTCGGATTGAGCTTGGCGATCGCCGCGTCATTCCACTTGGTGATCTTGCCGAGATAGATGTCGCCGAGCACTTCGCCCGACAGGATCAGGTCACCCGGCTTGATGCCCTCGAGGTTCACGACCGGGACGATCGCGCCCATCACCATCGGCCACTGGACGAGGCCGTCCTTCTCGAGCTGCTCGTGCTTGAGCGGCGCGTCGGTGGCGCCGAAGGTCACGGTCTTGGCCTGGATCTGCTTGATGCCGGCGCCGGAGCCGATCGACTGGTAGTTCAGACCGTTGCCGGTCTCCTTTTTGTAGGCGTCAGCCCACTTCGAATAGATCGGGAACGGAAACGTCGCGCCCGCGCCGGTAATATCGGCTGCGAAGGCCGACGTCGAAGCGGCGATCATGCCGGCTGCGACGATTGCTTTGATGAAATTCATGGGTGGTCTCCATCCTGTGAGCGAAGCGCCGAATGCGCCCGATCGCGCTCACGCCGGTCCATCTAGGAGCGGTCGGTGCTGCTTTTACGAAGGTTGGATGACAGTTGGATGACAACGCTAAGTGGCTGAAAATGCTTAGCTTTGGGTTGGCAACGGGGTCTTCGGCCGGGGAAAACAGGCGGTAAAAGTGGCGCCGTTCTTCGGCACGCTCTCGATCAAAAGACGCCCGCGATGACGGTTAAGAATATGTTTCACCAGCGATAATCCGAGGCCCGTTCCGCCCTGGTTGCGGCTGTCGCCGACGTCGACCCGGTAGAAGCGCTCGGTCAGCCGTGGCAGGTGCTCCGGCGCGATGCCGGGGCCGAAATCCCGTACCATGACACGGATTTCGGGGGTCCCCTCGCCCGATGCGCCCGAAACGGCCTGATTCAGCGACACTATGACGCGGCCCCCGGAGGCGCCGTATTTGAGGGCGTTCTCGATCAGGTTCTCGAACAGGCGGAGCAGTTCCTCGCGGTCGCCGGCGATCATGACCGGAGCCTGAGGCAGGTCGACCTCGATCTCGACCTGGCGCTCGCTGGCCAGTGCCTCGAGCCCGTCGGCGACCTGGCGGATGATCGGCACGATATCGATCGAGGCCTCGGGCCGCACATGGGCCGACAGCTCGACCCGCGACAGCGACAGCAAATCGTCGATCAGCCGCGCCATGCGGGTCGCCTGGGTGTGCATAATGCCGAGGAAGCGCTCGCGCGCCCGCGCGTCCTCACGCGCCGGCCCCTGCAGCGTGTCGATGAAGCCGGACAAGGCGGCGAGCGGCGTGCGCAGCTCGTGGCTGGCATTGGCGACGAAGTCGGCGCGCATCTCCTCCACCCGGCGTAGCGGCGTCAGGTCGTGGAAGGTCATCAGCATGCACTTCTCGGTGCCGCCGAACTGGGTCGGCACCGGCACCGGCGTGATCACCAGTTCCATCCAGCGATCGACCGGAACGTGGTCGGTGTAGGTAGCGCGGCGCGGCTCGGTGGTCGCGATCGCCTCGCGCAGCGCGGTGATGATCTCCGGTGAGCGCAGGGCAAATTGCGCCAGTTCGTTCTTGCGCAGCGCGGGCGCGAGCTGCGCCGCGGCCGCGTTGAGATGGATGACGCGGCCGGCGCGATCGAGCAGCACGGCCGGATCCGGCATGCCGGCGACGACCGCGCTGACCGCGGCGGCCTCGACCGGATTGACGCCGCGGACATCCTCGCGCGAGGTTCCGGCATCATGCAGCCGCCATGGCACCAGCGCCGCGGCCGCGATGCAGACGAACACGGCGCAGGCGCGCACCAGCGACAATTCGCCGAGCGCGACCACCACGCTCAAGGCCAGCGCTGCGGCAAGCAGGATCAGCGCGGAGTGGCGCAACCGGTCGGGCCAGGGCGAGAAGATGGAGGAATGCGAATCGTCAATTGCCATCGCGGCGGCTTTCATCCCGTCGGTTCATGTCTCGCCCAGGCGCGGTCATAGCGACCTTCCCGCGGGAGGCATCGGGCCGCTCCATCAGACCCCGGAGTCACCGCGCTTGCGAACCAGAACCGCCTCATGGTGCGGCTCGGCGCGGGGACCCGAATCAGCCTGCGGCAGCCGTTTGAGTCGGGCGCCGACGATAACCTCCCGAAACGTCAGCAAGATTACAGATATGACGAACGGCGCAATATAGTAGAGCAGCCGGAACAGCAGCATACCGCCGAGCAGGTCCTCGCGGTCCATCTGCCAGAGGCCGACCAGCATGGCGGCGTCGAACACCCCGAGGCCGCCGGGGGAGTGGCTGGCGAAGCCGAGCAGGGTCGCCGACACGAAGATGACCGCGACCACGACGAAGCCGAGATTTGGCTCGTCCGGCACCAGCACGTACATCGCCAGCGCGCAGAAGCCGAGGTCGAGGATACCGATCGCGATCTGCAGCAGCGTCAGCGGGCCGCCCGGCAGGGTCACCGTCCAGGGGCCGCGGCCGACCACCCGCGGCTGGGTCCAGACCCAGACCACATAGGCGACCAGCGCGGTGATGATCGCGAATGCCAGCGCCCGGTTGAGCCAGGGCGGCAGCTGGTCGATGTTGGCGGCCGCCTCCGGATGGTAGGCGATGCCGAGCCCGAGCACCGCGGCATTGCCGAGCCAGAAGGTGAGCCCGGCAAGAAAGCAGATCTTGGCGACGTCGATCGCATTCAACCCCCACGCCGAATAGATCCGGTAGCGCACCGCGCCGCCGGTGAAGACGCTGGCGCCGACATTGTGGCCGATCGAATAGGAGGTGAAGGCCGCGAGCGCGTTGATGCGATAGGGCACATGGGCGTGGCCGATCGCGCGCACCGCGAACAGATCGTAGAAGGTCAACGTGAAGTAGCCCGCCGCGACGAACAGTCCCGCCAGGGCAATCTGCCGCGGCTCGGTGCTCTTGATGGCCTCGAGCACCTCGTTGGTGTCGATGCCGCGCAGCATGTGATACAGGACGTAGCAGGCGATGCCGATGACGGCGATGCTGATGACAACACCCAGCCGATGCAGGATTTGCTTCTGGCGCAGAAACGCCATCGCCCTGCGTATTGCTTCCAGCATCTAGACCTCGAATTGCGATCCCGCGACGACGGCTCCCGGGCGAACTCCGCCGGCGCTTCGCTGTGCCCTGGCCCGTGTAGCGCGTTTTAAACCGGAGTGGAATTCGTCAAAAGACAATAAAACGCGCATCTTCAAGATATTACGGATGATTCATGACAGCGGATGCACAAATATGCGCGTTTCCCGCCGCCTTCGACAAGACTTGACATGCGCGTGCGGCAGTTAGGCCGCCGAACGGTCCGCAAGGCCATCCGGAAAACTACGGTGAAGCACCGGCACGGCCGAATAGAGAATGATCCTTCCGTACCCGGCCGGCACGCGCTCGGCTGATCATCAATCCCGCGCGGCCGTGACCGCGGCGACGATCTCGGCGGCATCGGGAAAATGTCCCTTGGCGCGCCTGGCGACAACCTCGTCGCCAAGCTTGACCTCGAAGATGCCGCCCTTGCCGGGGATCAGCGTCGCATCGACGCCAAGGCGCTCGCGCAACAGCGCCGCGGCTTCTTTTGCACGCTTCTCATAGCCGCACGGCCGGCAATAGGTGATCGAGACATTCCTCATGTCACGCCCTCCGTGCCCTCATGCGGCGTCGCGCTGCGCGGAGGCAGCCTCGACGCCGGCGATCCAGCCGGCCACAGAACGGCCGATCGCCTCCGGATGATCCTCCTGCAGATAGTGCGCGCCCGCACCGAGTTGAATGACCGCGCAATGCGTGAGCGTCTTGGCGAATTCGGCGGCAAAGGCCGGTGACACCAGCGCCCCGGGCGTTCCCGCGAACAGCAGCTTCGGATAGGTCGATGCCACGAGCGCCGCATGCGCCACCGTGAGCGCCTCAGCGACATCGGCCGGCTCGCCCGCGATCGGCAGCTCGCGCGGCAGTATCAGGGTCGGCTTGCGGCTCTCGCGCGTCGCAAACGGCGCGCGGTAGGCGGCCATCTCCTCCTCGCCGAGCGTGCGCAGGATCGAGCCGGGCAGCACGCGTTCGACAAACGCATTGTTGTCGAGGATCATCGCTTCGCCCACGCCCGCGGTACGGAATTTCCGGAACGTCTCCCGCGCGGCGTCGTGCTGGTGGAAGTCCGACCAATCGCGCATCGGGCGGATGAACTCCATGAAGGCGAGCCCGCGCACCAGTTGCGGACGGCGTGCCGCGAGGTGGAAGGCGAGCGCCGTGCCCCAGTCCTGGGCGACGAGATAGGCCGAGGCGATGCCGAGCTCGTCGATCAGCGCGTCGAGATAGTCCGCCTGGTCGAGGAAGCGATAGCCGATGTCGGGCTTGCCGGACTGGCCGTAGCCGATCAGGTCGGGCGCGATGCAGTGCCCGACGGGGGCGACCAGCGGCATGATGTTACGCCAGATGTAGGATGACGTCGGATTGCCGTGCAGGAACAGCACGTGCGGCGCGTCGCTGCGGCCGGTCTCGCGATAGGCCATCGTGCTCCCGAGCACGGCGCGATGATGCAGGCTGATATCGGCGGATATGGTCATGGCAACTCCTTGAACACGGTTTGGAATGCGATCGTCTTGAAACGCGTCAGCGCCGCTTCGCTGCGTTCGACCTTCATGCGCAGCATCGCGCCCTGCCAGGATGCGAGCAGGAAATCGGCCAGCTGATCGGGATCGAAGTCGGAGGCGATCTCGCCGGTGGCCTGAGCCTCGGCGATGCAGGCCGCAAACGGCGCGCGCCATTCCCGGAAGATGTCGTCGAGCTGCTCGCGCAGCATCTCGCTCGAGCCCGACGCCTCGAGGCTGAAATCGCCGATCAGGCAACCGCGGGTGAAACCGTCATGCGCGAGCTTGCCGGTGATCAGATCGAGATAGCTTCTCAGCCTTTCGCGCGGCGTCAGCGTGGTGTCGCCCAGCGCTTCGGCGACGAGGCCGCGGACATAGAGGAAGTAGCGGTCAAGCACCTCGGACGCGAACAGCTCCTTCGAGCGGAAATGGTTGGTGAAGGAGCCCTGCGGCGCGCCGGCGGCGGCGGTGACGTCGCGCACGCTGGTGCCGTGATAGCCGGTCCGGAACATTTCCTTCAGGCCGGCGTCGAGGATGGCATCGCGGAGAGAGGGTTTTGGCATGGACAGGATTTAATACGTACGTACGTATTGATGTCAAGCGCTAAAATGAATGCGGCTCGCCCTTGCGCTTGGCGACGCCGCTCAGGCCTGTCGGATCAGGAGGTTGAGGTCAGCTCGCGGGCTTGCTGCGCGAAACCACCCAGTCGCGCAGCCAGGAGCCGATCGCGCAGCCGATGAGATAGAGCGCGAACATGACCAGGAAGAGATCGAGCCAGTAGCCGAACCGGCCGGGCACGATCCGCGCGAACGACGTCGCCACCAGCGCGGCGGCAAGCAGCGCGAGCCAGCGCATCCAGACCTTCGAGACGCCCTGCGCCCGATGCACCACCGCGATCCAGCCCATGCAAAAGCCGAGCAGCGCCGCGCCGAGCAGCCAACCCCAGAAGAATGTCGCGAGCACGGTCATCGCTACTTCACCACGAATTCGATGCGGCGGTTCTGCGCCTTGCCGTCTTCACTCTCGTTGCCGGCCAGCGGCTGCGTGCTGCCATAGCCGATCGGCGTGAAGCGGCTGGCAGGCAGCCCGGCGCGCACGAGGTAATCCACCACGGCCTGCGCGCGGCGCTCCGACAGCGCCTGGTTGGCGGCCTCCTCGCCGTCGCTGTCGGTATGGCCGGCGATCTCGATCGTCGCATTGGGGCAGCGCAACGCGGTCTCGATCAGGCGGTCGAGCAGGCCGGCGGAATCCGGCACGATGTCGGCCTTGCCGGACTCGAAGCGGATCTTGCCCTTCGAGAGGATTTCGGAAAACAGCTGTTGGCACACCGTGGGATCGACGGGGGCCGCCGCCGGCTTGACCGTGACCTCGGCCTTGTACTGCCAGCCCTGCGGAAAATCCTTGCCGAGCCCGTCGCGGATCTGGCCGGCGGCGGCATCGTAGAGCGCATCGCCCGACAGCTTCACCTCGCGGTCCGATACCACCAGCGTTCCGGTCGACAGCCGCGACAGCGCGCCGAGCGCGGGCCCCACCGCGGCCGCGAAACCCGACGGCGCGCCGATGCTGGCCTTGAGATTGTCGACCACCTTCTCGCTGAAGAACTTGCGGCCGGCGGCGGCGACCAGCGCGGCATGCACGTTGTTGTCGGGCACGTAGCCGGTCAGCGTCAGCGTCACCGCAACCGGGTCCTTGTAGGCCTGGAACACGTAAGGCGGCGCCTTGATGTCGTTGGCGGCGATCGAATAGCCTTCCGGCAGGTTCTTCAGCGCCGCGGCGACCGCTTCGCGTCCGCCGAGCTCGCGCGCCATGCCGGCGAGGGCAACCTTGCTGTCGGTGAGCGTGATCTTGCCTTCCTTCAGCTTGCCGATCTGGTCGAGCAACAGCAGCGCCGCCGCGTCGAACCGCAGCGGCGCGCCGCGGGCGAGCACCATCTGATCCACCACCTCGACGCCGCCGAGACTGGCCTTCGCGGCCTCGGTCAACTTGCCCTTGCTTGACGGCAGCGGCGCATTGCCGCCGAGCGTGACCCGCACCACGTCGCGTTCGGCGGACCAGACAAAGGGCTTGGCTTCGGGAACAAGGCGGGTCTCGTCGTTGACCAGCCGCACGCCGGGCACGGCTTCGACCGACGCCACCGCGCTGAGGCGGCCGTCTTCGGAGAAGGCGTTGGCCGCGAACGTCACGTCGCGGCCGTCGACGCTGATGCGGCGCTTGTCGAGAACGGTGTCCTTCAGTGCGGCATTAGAGCGCGCGGCAAGGTCCGCTTCGACCGTTGCGGTGCTCGTCCAGGCCGCAATACCCCAAAGCACGACCAGTGGAATCACCCCCGGCCACCACTTGCTACTCCACTTGAAAAGTCCGTGCATTCAGCGTCCTGCGGGGTCGGGAACCAGAGAGAAAACAAACCCTTGGCTGACTGTCAAACCCCAAATGACGCGCCATGGCGGGGGCGCCATGTCGGACCGGGATAACAGTTTCTTCAGTGGTCTTTCGCTAAGTTTGCCGCGGAATGCAAATCGGCCGGCCCGCGCCCACATGAAACAACTCCGCAACACCGTGATCCGTGCCGGCATGGAGGCGTTGTATTTCTCGGGTGCGCATATCCTGCTGCGGCCGATCTTCGCCGGTGTCGGCGCCATCTTCATGCTGCACCACGTCCGTCCGCGGCGCGGCGACGCGTTCCAGCCGAACCATCATCTCGAGGTCACGCCGGATTTCGTGCGCGCGATGCTGACGCATCTGCGCGCGCTCGACGTCGACGTGATCAGCATCGACGAGGCGCATCGCCGTCTCGCCGAACGGAATTTCGCGCGGCGCTTCGCCTGCTTTACCTTCGACGACGGCTATCGCGACAACCGCGATTTCGCGCTGCCTGTGATGCGCGAGTTCGGCGCCCCGTTCACGGTCTATGTCGCGAGCGATTTCGCCGAGGGCTGCGGCAGATTGTGGTGGATCGCGCTGGAGCGGGTGATCGCGGCGGCGTCCGCGATCGAGGTGCCGATCGACGGCACCATGACGCGGATCGACACCGCGACCGCGCAGGCCAAGCGTACTGCCTTCGGCCGCATCCACGACTGGCTGCGTTCGCTGCCCGGCGAGCAGGCAATGCAGGCCGAGATATCAGCGCTGTGCGCCCGTCACGGCGTCGACGAGACCGGCATCGCGCGCGAGCTTTGCATGTCCTGGGACGAGTTGCGCGGCTTCGCCGAGGATCCGCTGGTGACGATCGGCGCGCACACCATCACCCATTGCAATCTCGCCAAGCAGAGCGAGACCATCGCATCGTTCGAGCTCGCGACCAGCCGGGCGCGGATCGAGGATGCGCTGCAGCGGCCGGCATTGCATCTCGCTTATCCCTATGGCGACCGGATCGCCGCCGGGCAGCGTGAATTCGCCCTCGCCCGGTCGATCGGCTTTCGGACCGCGGTGACGACGCGGCCGGGCATGCTGTTTCCCGAAAGCGCCGACCATCTGACCGCCTTGCAGCGTGTCTCGCTGAACGGCAATTACCAGGACGCGCGCCTGCTGCCGGTGCTGACATCAGGCGCCGCTACAGCGGTGTGGAACGGCTTTCGCCGCATCGACGCGGCGTAACCTACTCTTCGTAGCCCGGATGCAGCGAAGCGTAATCCGGGACAGTCACATCCGCGGACAGCATTTTCCCCGGATTTCGCTCCGCTGCATCCGGGCTACCGATCCCTTCCCTCTCCTTGACTCGTTCCCCGGGCGCGCCCAGAACCACTGGCAACGCAAAGGAGGAGCGCATGTTCAAGGATCTGTTCTCGCTGAAGGGCCGCGTCGCATTGGTGACCGGGGGATCGCGCGGCATCGGCAAGATGATCGCGGCCGGCTTCCTCGCGCAGGGTGCCGCCAGGGTCTATATCACCGCGCGCAAGGCAGGTCCCTGCGAGGCGACCGCCCAGGAGCTGTCCGCCGCCTATGACGGCGAATGCATCGCGCTGCCGATCGACATCTCGACCGTCGAGGGCTGCGAGAAGCTCGCGGGCGAGATCATCAAGCGCGAGCCGAAACTCGACATCCTCGTCAACAATGCCGGCGCGGCCTGGGGCGCGGATTTCGACGAATTTCCGGAGAGCGGCTGGGACAAGGTGATGAACCTCAACGTCAAGTCGATCTTCTTCCTGACCAAGGCGCTGGCCAAGCCGCTGCGTGCGGCGGCGACGCACGACAAGCCGGGCAAGGTGATCAACATCGCCTCGATCGACGGCATTTTCGTCAACCCGATGGAGACCTATTCCTATGCCGCCAGCAAGGCGGCGGTGATCCATCTGACGCGCCGCATGGCGACCCGCCTGATCAAGGACAACATCAACGTCACCGCGATCGCACCGGGCGCCTTCAAGTCGGACATGAACCGCGCCGCGCGCGACCACGCCGACGAAGTCGCCAAGCGCGTGCCGGCGAAGCGCGTCGGTACCGACGAGGACATGGCGGGCACCGCGATCTACCTCGCCTCGCGCGCCGGCGACTATGTCGTGGGCAACACCGTCGCGGTTGATGGCGGCGTGGTCTACGCGACCGCGGGGCTGGAGATCGCGGGCTAAGCGGCCGCGCGACCGACCTACGGCAACGGCTCCGCTGAAGGGCGGGGCCGTTTTTGTCGCTGGCTCACCTGCTTCCAAAGGGCTGTGACGCCTCTGGCGCGTGTCATTCAAATGCATTACATTGGATGCAAGTGAAGGAGATCGCTATGGCTTCGAATGCCCTGGTCCAAACCCGCATCGATGCGGACGTAAAGGAAAAGGCCACCGAGGTTCTGGAGAACATGGGTCTCACGGTATCCGACGCCGTGCGGATCCTGCTGACGCGCACGGCCAACGAGGGGATGCTTCCACTGGAGCTCGTGAGCAACAGCCAGGCTTACGACAGCTGGTTTCGCGAGAAGGTGCACCAGGCGTTGGCGGATACCCGGCCCGGTCTCGATGATTCCGAGGTCGAAGCGCATTTCGCGCAACGCCGCGCCGCCGCGCTTCGAAAAGCGACAGGGCGTAAGCGGTGAAGCTCGTCTGGTCGCGCTTCGCGTTATCCGATCGCGACGACATTTTCAGCTACATCGAGGCCGAGAATCCTCGCGCGGCGATCCATGTTGACGAACAGATTGCCGATGCTGCGCGGCGCCTGCTCGACTTTCCTGACAGTGGCCGGCCCGGGCGTGTTGCCGGCACGCGCGAGTTGGTCATCCCGCGCACACCTTATGTCGCGGCGTACCTTGTCGACGGTGAGACCGTTCGCATCTTGCGCGTGCTTCACGGCGCGCAGATGTGGCCCGACGAACTTACAAATGACGATTGAGGCCGCGCCTCCGTACCGGCATCTGACCAAAAAAAGAAAGGGACGAGCCCGGGACCTTTTCGGCTCACCCCTTCCTGTTCTCTCCCTGCGGAAAGAAACTGTTTAGGTCACGACGCGATCTTCGCATCATGACCTAATCCGTTGCTTGAGCATGATCTCTTCGGAAAACCGCTTCACACTTTTCCGGATCATGCTCGCGCCGATCAGCTCTCGATCCTCACATACTCGAAGTCGCCCGGCTTGTTGTCGATGCCGACCTTGGGCGGCGAGATCCAGGAGGCGAACTGGCCGGGTTCGGTCACCGGCTTCATCAGCGAGGCGATGAAGTCGCCGTCCGCGGTCGACGGCAGCCAGTCGTTCTTGCGCTTGGCCCAGGTGACGTCGTCGATCAAGAGGCCATCGGGCGTCGCATGGACGTCCTTGAACTCGCCGATCTGGCGGTGGAAGGCGGTGTTCGGCACCGCGAGCTTGTAGTCGATGCCGGCGGTCGAGATCACCTTGTTCCAGCGCAGCATGCCCTTGACGCAATCCTGCGTGTAGTCGTCGCGCAGCCGCATGTTGAGCGCGGTCAGCGCCGGCTCGTCGACCATCTTGATCTGGCCGTCCACCATCTTCATGACCGGATAGGTCGAGCTCTTGAGCTGGTGGTCGTCGTCGATCGTGGTCTCCTTGTAGCGGCCCTTGATGCCGGCGTTGAAGGCATTGGCCGCGTTGGTCGACACTTCCGAGCCGAACAGGTCGAGCGACAGCGAATAGTGCAGGTTCAGCTTCTTCTGGATGGTCGGCAGGTCGATGACGCCGAGCGCGCGAATCCTGGCGATGTCGTTCGGATCGGTGATGCCGGCTTCCTTCATCGCATCGCAGGTGCGCTGCACGACGCGGGTGATGCCGGTCTCGCCGACGAACATGTGGTGGGCTTCCTCGGTCAGCATGAAGCGGCAAGTGCGCGACAGCGGATCGAAGCCCGACTGCGCCAGCGAGTGCAGCTGCATCTTGCCGTCGCGGTCGGTGAAGTAGGTGAACATGAAGAACGACAGCCAGTCCGGCGTCGCCTCGTTGAAGGCCCCTAGCATGCGCGGGCTATCCGCGTCGCCCGAGCGGCGGCGCAACAAATCATCCGCCTCCTCGCGGCCGTCGCGGCCGAAATACTTCTGCAAGAGGTAGACCATCGCCCAGAGATGGCGGCCTTCCTCGACATTGACCTGGAACAGGTTGCGCATGTCGTAGAGCGAGGGCGCGGTCCTGCCGAGATGGCGCTGCTGCTCGACCGAGGCCGGCTCGGTGTCGCCCTGGATCACGATCAGGCGGCGCAGCATGGCGCGGTGCTCACCGGGGACTTCCTGCCAGGCCGGCTTGCCATAGTCCTCGCCGAACGGAATGATGCGGTTCTCTTCCTGCGGCGCGAGCAGGATGCCCCAGCGATATTCGGGCATCCGCACGTAGTCGAACTTGGCCCAGCCGCGCGGATCGACCGAATAGGCGGTGCGCAGATAGACCAGCGATTCCTGGAAGCCGTCCGGCCCCATGTCGCTCCACCAGTCCATGTAGCCGGGGTGCCAGCCTTCCAGCGCCTTGAGCACCTGGCGGTCCTCGGCGAGATTCACATTGTTCGGAATCTTGGTCGAGTAATCGACGTTCATGATGTTCATGGCCGTGCTCCCTTAAACTCGCGTCATGTCGAATTGCGCCTTCTGGCCGGTGCCGTAGCGGCGCAGTGCGCCGTCCTCACCGACCGCGTTCGGCCGCTGGAAGATCCAGTTCTGCCACGCCGTGAGGCGCGAGAAGATCTTCGATTCCATGGTCTCCGGGCCGACGAAGCGCAGATTGGCTTCCATGCCGGTGAGACCGTCGGGCGAGAACGAGGTGCGCTCCTCGAAGAACACGCGGACCTCGTCGTCCCAGTCGATGTCGTCGAGCGCGAAGGTGACGAGACCGAGCTCCTCGGCCTCCTCCGCGTCGAGCGCCTTGCCGATCGACGCCTGCGCGCGCTCCAGATCCGACGGATCGGCCTGGAAGCGCGATTGCAGCCGGGTCAGGCCGTGGCTCATCGGATAGGGCCCGAAATTCATCGCCGTCAGTTCGATCGCCGGCGGCGGGCGGTTGTCGCCCTGCTTCTGGCCGATCAGCATGTAGGAGCGGTCGGCGGCGAACACGAGCTCGGCCAGCGTGCCGACGAAGCAGGAGCCGGGCTCGACCAGCGTCACCAGCGTGCGCGAGGTGACGTCGATGCGCTTGAGCACGCGCTTCCAGTAGTGCCTGACCTCGTTGACCAGCCAGTGCGCCTTGTTGGCCTCCAGGAACGCGTCATAGGACACGACATTGCCGCGGTCGCCGTGGCTCTTGAACACCAGCATCGCGATCTCGAGCTCGTTGATGCGCAGATGCAGGATCGCGTCATCAAGCTCGCGGGCGACCTGCAGCGGCCAGAACGCAGCTCCCTGCGCGATCATGCCGTCGATGTCGGCGGGCGCCGTGGTTTCCGGCGCCTTGATCGAGATGGTGGCGATGCGCGCGGCGCGATCGATGTCGACGCTGACGAAACCGTAGCGGATCGCGCTGTCGTCGATGGTGCGCGTCAGCGGCGCAAGCGCGATGCCTTTGCCGGCGCCGTTGCGCTTCGACTTCGCGGCGAATTCCTTGACGCGCTCGGCCAGCTTACCCTCGAGCTTGGAGTTCGGCGCGATCTCGTCGACCAGGCGCCAGGAGACGGCGCGCTTGCCCTTGATGCCTTCCTCGATGGTGCAGAAGAAGTCGGCATGGTCGCGGCGCACCTTGCGCTTGTCGACGACGCGCGTGAGCCCGCCGGTGCCCGGCAGCACCGCGAGCAGCGGCACTTCCGGGAGTGCGACGGCGGCGGCGCCGTCGTCGGCCATCATGATGTGGTCGGTCGCGAGCGCCAGCTCATAGCCGCCGCCGGCCGCGGTGCCGTTGACGACGGTGATGAAGCTCTGGCCGGAATTCTCGCTCGAGTCTTCCAGGCCGTTGCGGGTCTCGTTGGTGAATTTGCAGAAGTTGACCTTGTGGGCATGTGTCGAGCCCGCCAGCATGCGGATGTTGGCGCCGGCGCAGAACACCCGGTTCTTGCCCGAGCGCATCACCACGACCTTGACCTCGGGATGCTCGAAGCGCAGGCGCTGCACGGCGTCCGCAAGCTCGATGTCGACGCCGAGATCGTAGGAATTCAGCTTGAGCTGATAGCCTTCGAACAGGCCGGCGTTCTCGTCGACGTCCATGGTCAGCGTCGCGACGTCGCCCGCAGCGTCGAGCTTCCAGTGCCGGTAGCGCGACGGATCGGTCTGGAAGTCGATGTACTTCGCCCCGCCTGCAAGGACGCGATCGTCACCAGCCATGGGCCACCCTTATCTGTTGTCTTGCTGTTGTTCGCTTGAAGGTTCGTCACCGAAGCCTTCATGCACAATAATGCATGTTTTCGATCTGGTCTAGTTCAAAACGCAAAAACATGCATTTTGTTTCATGTTTCGAAAAATCACTCGCTCGGCCAATGACCTGGCACCGGCACCAAAGGTCAGGCCGCCAGTGCCGTCAGGCCGCCAGTGCCGGGTCGTCGCGCAGCGCCGCTTTGGCGAATTCGGCGACCGCCTCGAGCGTCACCGCGGGCGCCTCGCGATGCGGCGAATGGCCGGCGCCGGCGATGGCCGTGACATCGACCGGGCAGTAGCATTCCTCCTGGGCGATCTCGACCTGGCGCATGGTGCCGTACTGGTCGGCCGCGCCCTGCACGATCAGCACCGGCACGCGGATATAGGCGAGATAGTCGGAGATATCCCAGTCGCGGAATGCCGGATCGAGCCAGGCGCCGTTCCAGCCATAGAAGGCGTTGTCGACGTCCTTGTGCCAGCGCGCCAGCTTCTCCTTCAGATTGGTGGTCTCGTATGCCGTCTTGATCTCGGCGATCGACTTCACCGAGATATCCTCGACGATGAAGTGCGGCGCCAGCAGTGCCAGGCCGTGCAGGCGATGATCCTGATGCGCGCCGGCATAGATCGCCGCGATCGACGCGCCGTCGGAATGACCGAGCAGCAAACCGCGGCGAAAGCCGATCCGATCGAGCAGCTTCGGCAGCACGTCGAGCGCCTCGCGATGCATGTAGTCGACCGGACGCGGCAGCTTCGCCGGCGACGATGCGCCATAGCCTGATCGCGAATAGACGAATACGCCGGCGCCGGTCGCTGCCTGCAGCTTCTCGGGGAAGTCGCCCCACAGCCCGACCGAGCCGAGGCCTTCGTGCAGCATCACAATGGTCGGCGCCGCGTCCGGCGAGGGACCGATCATGCGGTATTCGAGCTCGGCGCCGTCGATGCTGAGGAAGCCTGTGGGGTTTAGGTTTTGCATGCTGGAGCCTTCCTCATCGTCGTCCCGGCGAAAGCCGGGACCTATAACCACAGGCGTTAGTTGTTGCGCAAAGGCCGTCGAGCAGCGTCTTTCAAAACGAACGCCACGGCGTATGGGTCCCGGCTCCCGTGCGCAATTGCGCACTAGGCCGGGACGACGCGGGGAGCTAGTGCTCGTGTTCCCGCAACTTAAAGCGCTGGATCTTCCCGGTCGCGGTCTTCGGCAGATTGTCGACGACGTCGATCCAGCGCGGATATTTCCACGGGCCGATCTTCTGCTTGACGTGCTCCTTGAGCGCCTCGTGCAGGCCGGCGGCTGAACTGTCGGGCCGCAGCACCACATAGGCCTTCGGCTTGAGCAGCCCTTCCGGGTCGGCCTCCGGCACGACCGCCGCCTCCAGCACCGCGGGATGGGTGATCAGCGCGCTCTCCACCTCGAACGGCGACACCCAGATGCCGGAGACCTTGAACATGTCGTCGGCGCGGCCGCAGAAGGTGTAACGGCCGTCGGCATCGCGCGTGTATTTGTCGCCGGTGCGGGTCCAGGCGCCCTCAAAGGTGGCGCGGCTCTTGGCGCGCTGATTCCAGTAGCTCTCGCCGGCCGAGGGCGCATCGACCAGCAGCTCGCCGACCTCGCCGTCCGCGACGTCGGCGCCGGCCTCGTTGACCAGCCGCACCTTGTAGCCGGGCACCGGACGGCCGGACGAGCCGTATTTGATGTCGCCGGGCGCGTTCGACAGGAAGATGTGCAACAGCTCGGTCGAGCCGACGCCGTCGAGAATGTCGACGCCGAACCGCGTCTTCCAGGCATTGCCGACCGATTCCGGCAGTGCCTCGCCCGCCGAGGTGCAGACGCGCAGGCGATTGCCGCCGGACTGCGCCTTGGTCGCCTCGTCGTTCAGCATCGCCGCGAACAGGGTCGGCACGCCGAAGAAGATGCTGGGATGATATTTGTTCATCAGCGCGAACATCACCGCCGGCGTCGGCCGCTCGGAGTTCAACACCGTGGTGGCGCCGACCGACATCGGGAAGGTCAGCGCATTGCCGAGCCCGTAGGCGAAGAACAGCTTTGCCGCCGAGAGGCCGACATCATCCTCGCGGATCCCGAGCACCTGCTTGGCGTAGGTCTCCGCGGTCGCCGCGAGATTGGAATGCAGATGGCGCACGCCCTTCGGCATGCCGGTCGAGCCCGACGAATAGAGCCAGAATGCCGGCTCGTCGGCATGGGTCGGCGCGGTGGCGAACACGTCGCTCTCGCGCGCGATCTCATCGGACAGCTTCTTGTGGCCGTGCGCGTCCTTGCCGGAGACCACGACATGCTCGAGGTCGGGCATCCGCGCGATGACGTCCTTCACGACCGGCAGCAGCGCTTCCGACACGAACAGCACGCGGGCGCGGCAATCACCGAGGATGTAGGCATACTGCTCCGCGGTCAGCAGCGTGTTGAGCGGCACCGGCACCACGCCGGCGCGGATTGCGCCGAGGAACACGATCGGAAAGTCGACCGTGTCCAGCATGATCATGGCGACCCGCTCTTCGCGGCGGACGCCGAGTCGGCGCAGCATGTTGCCGACGCGGCGGCTCTGCTGCTGCAACTGGCCATAGGTGATTTGCGACACCGTATCGTCGAACACGACCTTGTCGCCGCGGCCTTCGTCGACGTTGCGGTCGAGCAGCCAGGAGACCGCGTTGTAAGTCATGCTCCGCTCCTCGGACCCGGACGTGCCACGCTTCCCTCTCCTGTGAATTTAAGAATTATAATTCATACAAAGCCACCACGTTGGCTTGCTGTCAATCCTTATCGGCACTATGTTTCCTAGAACCTCGGTCTGATTCAGTCAGGACCGCGCGTCGCACAGGGATCATGACCGCAGCCAACGACCCGGAAACCGACTTCCTTGAACAGCTCGGCCAGCGAGTGCGCACGATGCGCGCCCTGCGCGGCATGTCGCGCAAGGTGCTCGCCAAGGTTTCCGGCATTTCCGAACGCTACATCGCCCAGCTCGAAAGCGGCAAAGGCAATGTCTCGATCGTGCTGCTGCGCCGTGTCGCAGGCGCGATGGGTGCGCATCTCGAGGACCTGATCCCCTCGAGCGAGCCGGTGCCGGACTGGGCCGTGATCCGCGATCTCTTGCGCAAGGCATCGCCGAACCAGATCGCGCAGGCCAAGGACATGCTCGCCGGCAGCAGCCCGCTGGCGCCGCGGCGCGCCTCGTTCTCCGGCATCGCGCTGATCGGCCTGCGCGGCGCCGGCAAGACCACGCTCGGGCGGATGCTGGCGAAGAAGATCGGCTGGAGCTTTGTCGAGCTCAACAAGGAGATCGAGGCGCAGAACGGCCTCTCGGTTGCCGAAATCATCGCGCTGTACGGCCAGGAAGGCTTCCGCCGCATGGAGCAGGCCGCGCTGACGCAGCTGTTGGCGCGGAAGGAATTGATGGTGCTGGCGACCGGCGGCGGCATCGTCTCCGAGGCGCTGACCTTCGACCTGATCCTGTCGTCGTTCTACACGATCTGGCTGAAGGCCGAGCCGGAAGAGCACATGGCCCGCGTCCGCCGCCAGGGCGATCTGCGCCCGATGGCCGACGACCGCTCGGCGATGGCGGAATTGCGCAACATCCTGGTCAGCCGCGAGCCGCTCTACGCCCGCGCATCGGCCGTGGTCGACACCGCCGGGCTTTCGGTCGACGCCGCCGCCGCACGGCTGATCGATTCGGTGCGGCCGGTACTGCAGAACGAGGCGCGCTCGTTCGGTCTGCGCAGCGTGGCGCTGTAATCTCACAGCACAAAAAGAAACACTATCCCCGTCATTGCGAGGGAAGCGAAGCAATCCATCTCTCCGCGCGTGTGGATGCATGGATTGCTTCGTCGCTATCGCTCCTCGCAATGACGAAAATCGTCAGCGAAGTTGGCCTACCTTAGAGCAGCCGGCTCTTCACATCATCAGCGCCATCCCGCAGCAGCGGCAGGAAGCGATCGATCAATTCCTGCATCGGCACGCGATCGACATGCGCGCCCATGTTGATGGCGGCGACGATGGTGCCGTCGTAGCGGTGCACCGGCACCGAGATCGAGCGGAAATGCGGCTCGGCCTCGCGGTCGACGAGGGAATAGCCCTGCGCGCGATCGGCGATGATGGTGGCGAGCAGCTTCTTCGGATCGGTGACGGTCTGCGGCGTCACCGGATCGCGGCGCATCGTCTTCAGCCGCGTCGCGAGCTCGGCATCAGTGAGCCGGCCGAGCATGGCGCGGCCGACCGAGGTGCAGAACGCCGGCAGCCGGTAGCCGATGTCGAGACCGGCGGAGAACACCCGGGTCGGGCTCGAACGCGCCACGAACACGACATCGTCGCCGTCGAGCAGTGCGAGTGAGGCGATCTCCTGCGCTGCCGTCGCGATGCGATCGAGCACCGGCTGCAGCACCGTCACCACCTGGTTGGATTGCAGGAACGAGCCGGCGAGCGTCAGCACATGCGGCGTCAGGGTGAACAGCTTGCCGTCGGTGGCAACGAAACCGCCATGCGCGAGCGTGAACAGGATGCGGCGCGCGGTGGCGCGCGGCAGATCGGCGGCGCGCGCCAGATCGCTCAGCGTCGCTGGGCCGGAGACGGTGCCGAACACCTGCAACAGGCGCAGGCCGCGATCGAGCGCCTCGACGAAATCGGTGGCGCGCTCGCCCTGGTCGGTCCGCTTCAGCTTGGGCATGGCGTTTTTGCTTGGGCTCGACTTTGAACGGTTCAAAAATTGCGCTTGCTGTCCAAAACAGACATGGCATAATTCGCACATTCGTTCAATAGGCGAACAAATCCAATCCGGGAGACGCCGCCATGATGAGCCAGGAAGCGAACGATCTGATCACCCGCACCGGCCGCAAGGACCCGTGCGGCAAGCTGATGCGGAGTTACTGGCAGCCCGCGGCGCTGGTGGATGAATTGGAAGGGCCGCGCCCGGTTCGGCCGGTGCGCTTGCTCGGCGAAAACCTGGTTCTGTTCCGCGGCGAGGACGGAAGCTACGGGCTGATCGATCGCCACTGCGCGCATCGCGGCGCCGATCTCGCCTTCGGCCGGCTCGAGCATGGCGGGCTGCGCTGCGCCTTCCACGGCTGGCTGTTCGACACGTCAGGCCAGTGCATCGAGACGCCGGCGGAGCCGGCCGGCTCGCAGCTGTGCAAGGGCATCAGGCAGCGCTCCTATCCCGTGGTCGAGAAGAGCGGCATCCTGTGGGCCTGGCTCGGCGAAGGCGCCCCGCCCGCCTTTCCGGAGCTCGACTGCTTCGTTGCGCCCGGAAGCCATACGTTTGCGTTCAAGGGCCACATGAACTGCAACTGGCTGCAGGCGCTCGAGGTCGGCATCGATCCGGCGCACGCCTCCTTTCTGCACCGCTTCTTCGAGGACGAAGACACCTCGGCGGCTTACGGCAAGCAATTCCGCGGCGCCTCGGCCGGCAGCGACATGCCGATGACCAAGATCCTGCGCGAATATGACCGGCCGATCATCAATGTCGAGCACACCGAATACGGCCTGCGCCTGATCGCGCTGCGCGAGCTCGACGCAGAGCGCACCCATGTGCGCGTCACCAATCAATTATTCCCGCACGGCTTCGTCATCCCGATGTCGACGGAGATGACGATCACGCAGTGGCACGTGCCGGTCGACGACGAGAATTGCTACTGGTATGCGATCTTCACCAGCTACGCGGCGCCAGTCGACAAGCGGAAGATGCGCGACCAGCGGCTCGAGCTCTATACGCTGCCCGACTACAAGTCGCGCAAGAACAAGAGCAACGACTACGGCTTCGATCCGCACGAGCAGGCGACCGAGACCTATACCGGCATGGGCACCGACATCAATGTGCATGACCAGTGGGCGGTGGAGTCGATGGGGGCGATCCAGGATCGCACCAACGAGCATCTCGGCCAGAGCGACAAGGCGATCGTGCAGTACCGCCGCCTGCTGCGGCAGGAGATCGAGAAGGTGGAGGGCGGGCAGACACCGATGCTGTTCCTCGACGAGGCCTCCGCGCGCAGCATCCAGGGCCCGGCGACGATGGACGGCATCGGGCCGACCCAGGGCTGGGAGCTCTACTGGATGGAGGTCGACGTCAAGCGCCGCCGCGGCGCGCCATGGGCAGCCCCGGTGCCGCGCGAGATCGCCGGCAAGGTGCATCATCTGACGGCGGCGGAATAATCATGCGCTCAATACTTGTCGTCATTGCGAGGAGCGAAGCGACGAAGCAATCCATGCTTCCGTATATTCGGCCCGATGGATTGCTTCGCTTCGCTCGCAATGACGAGTGCCGAGACGGAGGAGTAACGCCTTGAGCTTCGTCGAGCGTCACGGCCTGTGGTCGGATGAACAGAAGGAGGCAGCACAGCGCCTCCGCCGCATCGTCGAGGAGAAGAACCTCGAAGTCATCCGCCTGTCGTTCCCCGACCAGCACGGCATCCTGCGCGGCAAGACGCTGATCACCGGCGAAGCGGTGCGCTCGCTGGAGGGCGGCTGCTCCATCACCACGACGATGCTCGCCAAGGACACCTCGCACAAGACGGTGTTTCCGGTGTTCACATCAGGCGGCGGCTTCGGCATGAAGGAGATGGAGGGCGCGGCCGACGTGCTGATGGTCGCCGATCCCACCACGTTCCGCGTGCTTCCCTGGGCTGACAACACCGGCTGGCTGCTCTGCGACCTCCATTTCAGCGACGGCCGGCCGGTGCCGTTCGCGACCCGCAACCTCTATCGCAAGGTGCTCGATCAGCTCGCAGGCCGCGGCTACGATTTCGTCGCCGGCCTCGAGGTCGAATTCCATCTGTTCAAGCTCGACGACGCTCATATGGCGCCGGAGGATGCCGGCCAGCCCGGACGGCCGCCGTCGGTCAGCCTGCTGTCGCACGGCTATCAGTACCTCACCGAGCAGCGCTACGATCTGATGGAGCCGGCGCTCGAGATCATCCGCCGCGACATCATCGCGCTCGACCTGCCGTTGCGCTCGGTCGAAGTCGAGTTCGGCCCGAGCCAGTGCGAATTCACCTTCGCGCCGACCGTCGGGCTCGCGCCGGCCGACACCATGGTGCTGTTTCGTTCGGCGGTGAAACAGATCGCGCGCCGCCACGGCTATCACGCGACTTTCATGTGCCGGCCGAAGCTGCCGAACGTGTTCGCGAGCGGCTGGCACCTGCACCAGTCGCTGGTGTCGCGCGCCAATGGCGAGAACGTCTTCATGGCCAAGGAGACCGGCGAGCCGCTCAGCGCGCTCGGCCGCGCCTGGCTCGCCGGCCTGATCGAGCACGCCCGGGCCTCGACCGTATTCACGACGCCGACCATCAACGGCTACAAGCGCTACCGCTCCTATTCGCTGGCGCCGGACCGCGCGATCTGGGGCCGCGACAACCGCGGCGTGATGATCCGCGTGCTCGGCGGCGCCGGCGATCCGGCAACGCGGCTGGAGAACCGGATCGGCGAACCCGCCGCCAATCCCTATCTCTACATGGCAAGCCAGATCCTGTCCGGCCTCGACGGCGTCGACCGCAAGCTCGACCCCGGCCCGTCGGCCGACACGCCCTACGAGGCCAAGGCCGCGCTGCTGCCGAAGTCGCTGCGCGAGGCCGTGTTCGCGCTCAACGACGATCCGTTCTTCCGCCAGGCGCTCGGGCCGGAGTTCGTGGACTATTACGCCTTCATCAAGAACGCGGAGATCGAACGCTTCCAGGCCGAGGTGTCGGACTGGGAGCACCGCGAATATTTCGAGATGTTTTGACGGAAGCGTCGGCGCAGGCGCTCCGCCGCTCTAGAGCATGATACGGAAAAGTGTGAAGCGGTTTTCCGAAAAGATCATGGCCAAACAAAGAGCTAAAGCGCGATGACGATTCAACCCAATCTCATCGCGCTTTAGACGCTTGCAAGGTGAGCCGCAACGGCCGCTTCGTTCCATTCCAGACCGACACCAGGCGTGTCGGGAATATGCAAGAGACCATCCTTGATTTCATACGGCCGTTCGAGAATCGGATCGGCCCAGTCCTGCCATTCCAACCAGTGAGCGGCCTCCGTCGCGCGCATGACGTGGGCAGCGACTTCCGGATAAAGATGCGTTGAGATGGGGATGCCCGCGGCGCCGGCGATCGCAGCCGCCCGCATCCAGCCCGTCACTCCTCCGATGCGCATGAAATCCGGCATCACCAGGTCGCAGGCCTTTCTCGCGATCGCCTTATGCATCTCCCTCGGACCATAGAAGTTCTCGCCGATCTGGATCGGCGTCTTCAGCTCCGCCGCCAGTTGGGCGTGTCCGTCGAGATTGTCATAGACGACAGGCTCTTCGATCCAGTCGAGGCCATAATCATCGATCGCATGGCACCGCTCGATGGCTTCGGCGAGATTTAGCCCCTGGTTGTAGTCCACCATCAAATGCATCCGATCCCCGACTGCTTTTCGAACGGCGTCGAGGGTCGTCAGATCCTCGCGCGGATCGCTTCTGCCGAGGCGCAATTTCAGGGCTGAGAACCCTCCTTCGTCGCGCAATTCCAAAGCCTCGGCCGCGACGGCGGCCGGCTCCTTCAGCCAAAGGCCGTTGCTATTGTAGGATCTCACGGCGCCGACCGTCGCCCCCAACAGCACGCACAGCGGCTTGTTTGCAGCTTTCGCCAACGCGTCCCACGCGGCCATGTCGAGGCCCGACGCCGCGATCATCGACAATCCCTCATAGCCGACAAAGTGAAGCGATTTGCGCGCCGCCTCGAACAACTCGACAGGCGCCACGCTCCGACCTCTGAGCAATTCGCCGAGATCATGCAACGCCGGAACCAGATATCGCAGCGATTTCACGATGTAAGGCTCGAGATAGCTTCGCCCGACAATGCCCTCCTCCGTCACCAGATCGATGAGGACGAGCGGCCACTCCGATATCGTGACAATGCGCGCGACCACGGGCCGCTTCAGCTTGAGCACCACCGGACGAGCTTTGATTTCTCTGAGCGTCAACGAATGGGGCATGGCAATGGCTTTCGCAGCGCGAGGAAGCTGACTGGCGCGGGCCGAAAAATCCCGGAAGCCATTCCAATTGGTTTTTCAACCGATGTAAATTCACTACTCGGTATGTTTAAGAGGTGACTGCATGGCGCGATCTGCAGAACCGACACGGCGGCGCATCCTTGCTGCCGCATACGTCCTGTTTCGCCAGCGCGGATATAGCCGCGTGAGCATGGACGAAATCGCATCGGCGACGAGGGTGACGAAGCGCACGCTCTACAACCATTTTCAAAGCAAGGATCAGCTGCTCGCCTTCGTGCTCGAAGCCCAGAACGAACTGGCCTTGGCCGCGTTCGCGACGTTCGGCGACAAGCTGTCCGGCTCGCCGGCGGCGATCATCGACGGCCTGTTCCGCGACCTGGCGGTCTGGGCGGACAGGCCGCGATGGGCCGGCTCGGGATTCACCAGGCTGGTCATCGAGCTGGCCGATCTCCCTGGCCATCCCGCACGCGCAATTGCGCGCCGGCACAAGGCCTTGCTCGAAACCCATCTCGGCGCGCTGCTGAAGCGGGCCGGTGTCCGCGAGGCTGACCGCCGTGCGCGCGAGATCTGGCTGCTGTCCGAGGGCGCGATCTCCCTGATGCTGGTGCATGGCGACCGCGCCTATGCAGCAGCAGCGGCCGACGCAGCGAAACGACTGCTGCGAGGCTCTTCACGGTAAGCCGCGGCAGCCCGCCTCTCTGATCCGTCATCCTGAGAGTCTGACTCATAAATCACCCAACCTTAGCTGCAGCCGCGAGTCTGCGGGTCAGGAGCCTGATGTGTGCAATCAGCAGCCAGGCAGCTTCGGTTGCCACCGTCGCCTCGAAGTCCTTGGCGAGGCGGCGGCATCTGCCGAACCAAGCGAATGTGCGTTCAACCACCCACCGCCTCGGCAGAAGCTGGAAGCCTTTGACGCCTTGAGGCCGCTCGACGATCTCGACAGTCCATGGACCGCAGTCTGAGAGCGCGTCGAGGAGTTGATTTCCGCGGTAGACCCGGT